>DAIDJC010000097.1:0-7912 GCA_027451565.1 Limisphaerales bacterium
ATGGGGGGCTTCTTTACGAGTCCTACAACTCAGGAGCGACATGGACTGCTGAATCCAATTCAACCATCGAGAATTGGGCTTCCATTGCTTCGTCAGCCGATGGCAGTCACTTGGCGGCGGTGGTCTATGGCGGCAAAGTGTGGACATCTTCCAATGGCGGTTCCACCTGGACCCAGCAAAACTCATCTCCCACTGGCAATTGGATTTCGATTGCCTCCTCATCGGATGGAAGCAAGCTGGTGATGGTGAGCACATCAGGTTTGGTTGAATTATCCAATGATGGGGGAGTATCGTGGAGGGCCGCCAGTGGTTTGCCTTCCATCGCCTGGCAACACGTCGCCTGCTCCGCAGATGCCAACACCATTTATTTGGTAGCCAATGGCGGTGGCATTTATGCCTCTGCCAACAACGGCCTGACCTGGTTCGCCGAACCTGTTCCCTCCGAACACTGGACTACCATAGCCTGCTCCGCTGACGGTTCCGTGGCTGATGCAGCGTATGCAGTTACCAGCGCATCGGGAGGGATTTATCGCTCCATGGTGAAAAACCAGATGGTGACCACCACCACGAGCACGTCTGGCTATTTATCCGGAGGGCAGGGGGATGCCGTTGAATTGCAATACATCGGCAATGGACAATTCATGGCCCTGACTGTTACTGGCTCCGTGTGGGCCAATTAATGTTAGGTCCATTACCGCCCATCGTACCGGCTTGGGCAGGCAGACTCCTGGTTTTGTCCTTGGAAGTCGGCAGTTGAAAGTTTTTCTGCATAATTCATTGGCTTTCCATTTGACGATTGAACAATCAAGGCTAATGTTGTTCCGGAATAGGACGTGAAATACTTAAAGAAGTTCTCAAGGTGGAATTCCAGGTGGTTTTCCATGATTTTGTTAATGGGGGGAATGGTATGCCATTTTCAATCTCAGGCGCGGCCCTATGGAATGGACGCGATCAAACAGAACGGTCCCTATTTGGATGGCTTGCTGCCCGAAGTGGCCCCGGTGATATCTGGCAACTGGACCGCTGTGGTGGCGTTTACAAAGCTTCTTTTCACCAATTCAGTGGGTTTGGCGCCTGTTCCGGACACCGATCTTTTGTGCGTCTGGGAGAGGGAGGGCAGGGTTTGGGTTTTTGAGAACAAGCCGGATGTCAAAACCAAGACCCTTGTTTTGGATGTCCATAACCAGTGCCAGGGATGGGATGATTCCGGACTTTTGGGTGTGGCATTCCACCCTGGATTTGCCACCAATCACCTCATGTTTGTTTATTATACTTGGGTGAATCCTGGAACCGTGGCGGGAGATGCGTACACCCGACCCAATCCGGTGCTGCCCAATACCTATCATGACCGGTTGGAGAGCTACAATTTGGACTCCAACATGGTGGCGGACCCTAAATCCGTGCGCATTTTTGTGGATTTGACCAACCAGACGGTCTGGCACCATGGCGGCGGGATGTTTTTTCATCCCAAAAATGGTCTTCTTTATTATACGGATGGCGACAATTCGGTGGGGGACAACGATCAAATCATCAATAAAAGCCTTTACTCTGGAGTGTTTCGCATAGACGTGGACTGCCGCGGAGGCTCGTTCAGCCATCCTCCGCCGCGTCAGCCTGTGAACGGGTTCACAGCCCACTATTTCATTCCCAACGACAATCCTTTCGTGGGGCAGTCCAATGTGTTGGAGGAGTTTTTCTGCCTGGGATTGCGCAGCCCCCACCGCATGACCATTGATCCACCCACCGGGAACATTTTCATTGGCGACGTGGGGCAGAGCGCCCGTGAGGAGATTGACCTGATCAGGCCTGGGGAATCCGGCCTGAATTTTCAATGGAATTATTGCGAGGGGAATCTGGGGGAGATGAAATCTCCGTACATAGGCATCAGCCGGGGGCCGCTCCTGGATTACCCGCACACGGATGGCAGGGCGGTGATCGGGGGGTATGTTTACCGTGGAAGCCGATTTGCGGCGGACCTGGGTGGCAAATACATTTTTGGGGACAATGTTTTTCGGACCGTTTGGGCCATGGATGAAACCGCCACGCCTCCGCAAAAGAAGCTGCTTTGCGTGATGCCCAAGGGAACCGGCCCCAATTCTGGAACCGATTACACCGGTCTTTCCTCATTTGGCGTGGATGCCAGCGGGGAGATTTATTTTTGCCAGATGAGCAGCGTGGGAGGCTCCATTTACACATTGCGGCGCGGTGGTCCGCCACCGCCCAAAAAATTCCTTCCCCCACATTTGTCCGACTTGGGCATCATGGAGGATATGCAGTCTCTTCGCCCGGCGGCATTTTTGATGCCCTATGGTGTGAATTCACCGCTGTGGTCGGACGGCGCGGTGAAACAACGATGGATTGACCTTCCCAAGGGCGGCAAAATAGACCGGTCCAATGACGAGCAATGGTCTTTCCCTGCGGGAACAGTTTTTGTCAAAAATTTTTCCATGCCTGTGGATGAATCCAATAGCAATGTTTTGCGGCGTCTTGAAACCCGGGTGCTGATACGCGATGCCAGCGGGGGAGTTTATGGAGGCAGCTACAAATGGCGGGCCGATAATTCTGATGCGGACCTGGTCAACAGCGGCACAAATGAGACCCTTGAAATCAAGACTTCCGGTGGCGGGATACGCAAGCAGAACTGGTTTTACCCTGGCAAACAGGATTGCCTCACCTGCCACACACCTGTTTCGGGAGGTGTTCTGGGAATCAAGACTGGTCAATTGAATGGCAATTACAAATACGACACCGGGATTGTGGATAACCAGTTGCGTGTTTGGAACCACCTGGGCTGGTTCAAAAAGCCCATCATGGAAATCGGCATCAATTACATGCCCAGATTTGTGTCTGTCTCCGACACGCATGCCTTGTTGAGAGACCGGGTGCGGTCTTACTTGGACGCCAATTGTTCGCAATGCCATCGCCCAGGAGGCGCGGAAGCCTTTTTTGATGCCCGATACTCCACGCCGCTGGCCCGGCAGAACATCATCAATGGCCCTGTGGCAAACCAGCTTGGCGTTTCTGGCGCCAGGGTGGTGGTTCCCCAAAACCTGGGCAAATCCATCCTATATATGCGGCTGGCCATGATCGGAAACAATCAAATGCCGCCCCTGGCCAAGAATGTCGTGGATGACAAGGCTGTGGCCGCTTTCATGGATTGGATCAGCTCCATGCCGATCAAATCCGCTCCCCTTCCGGGAGGGTGGACCAATCAGGATATTGGGCCTGTGGGGATTTCCGGGGAAGCCAGCTATTTAAATGGCAGGTTCAACCTGCTTGGCTCTGGAAATGATATTTGGGGCTATGCCGATGGCTGCCAGTTTGCCTATCACACATTGAACGGAAACGGCCAGATTGTGGCCCGCGTTATTTCCATGCAATACACGGATCCGTGGGCCAAGGTCGGGGTGATGATGCGTGAAAGTGAAGCTCCGGATTCCAGGAATGTGTTGGTGGCGCTGAGTGGGCAGGGTGGGTCCACCATGCAATGGCGGCCCATTGGCGGCGACCGGACATCTGGCAGCGTGGATGGTCCCCCGGCCAAGCTCCCCTACTGGGTGAAATTGGTCCGCATGAATGACACCTTCACAGGTTATCTGTCAAAGGATGGCAAGACCTGGCAGCAGGTGGGGCAGACTGTAATGCCTCTCAAAAAACGTTTGATCGTGGGTCTGGCCATTTCTTCACACGATAATACAATGTTGAACTCCTCGCTTTTTGACCAGGTCAGGCTCTCGGGCAAACCCTGAGAGGTGTAGGCCTTTTTTAAACCTGGAAGGAGTCTGCTCCAGTGGCGATTGGGGTGGAATGGTCTCAGGGCGCTTTGCGTGGGATGTCTCCGCCCGGCTCCTGAACCTGAAAGGAATTTCAAATTCATATTTGTCTTGTTCCAAAGAGGTTGTCCTTCATATTTTCCAGAAACAACACATTCCTTATGGCTTTTTTATCTGCCCGTGATTGGTGTCTCTGCATCCTCCTTGCGATTTCATGCTTTGCATGCCCAGCATGGGCCGGCCAGGCGGTGTCTGGTCATAACCCGGATCGTTTTGATGTGCGGGATTTTGGCGCCACAGGAGATGGTCTGCACCTGGACAGCCCTGCCATCAACCAAGCCATCGCCGCCGCAGCCGGGACGGGGGGAGGAACGGTTTATGTGCCCGCTGGAACTTATTTGTGCGGTTCCATCCACCTGCAAAGCAACATTCACCTGGAGGTGGAAGCCGGTGCAACCATATTAGGGGCGCCGCAGTCAATGGGGGCCTATGATGAGACCGAACCATATAATTTGGGCGGATTTCAAGATGGCGGGCATTGTTATTTTCATAACAGCCTGATCTGGGGCGAAAACCTGACCAACGTTTTCATCACCGGGCAGGGGATGATCAACGGAGGCGGGATGGTGGCCTCGGACAAAATCCTGGACAGGATGTGCGGGTTCAACCAGAACCATCCTTCAACCAATCCCGGGAAGCTGCCGCCTGTGCGCCTTGGAAACAAGGCCATCGCGCTGAAATTATGCCGCAACGTCCTGATTCGCGATGTCACCATTTTTCATGGGGGCCATTTTGCCATTCTTGTCACAGGTTGTGACGATCTTACGGTGGATAATGTCACCATGGACACGGATCGGGACGGGATTGATATAGACTGCTGCCGCAACACCATGGTGAGCAATTGCAGGATCAATTCACCCAACGATGATGGGTTGTGCCCCAAAAGCACATTTGTGCTGGGGCGCATCCAGCCCACGGAAAACCTGACGATTGTCAATTGCCAGGTCTCAGGATTCAAGGAGGGGACGCTGCTGGACGGCACTGAACAGCCCAGCAAAAATCATAATGGGCGAATCAAATTCGGGACAGAATCCAGCGGGGGATTCAGGAACTGCACCGTGGCCAACTGCACTTTCCGGGATTGCCGCGGACTGGCGCTGGAGGAAGTGGACGGGGCTTTGATGTCCGATATTACCATCAACAACCTGACCATGCTGAATGTGTACGATTATGCCATTTACATCACCACGGGAGAAAGAAACCGGACGCCGAATTTGCAAACTTTAAGCCGAGGAAGGAATATTCTCATATCCAATGTGATTGCGGACAAAGTGGGCGCCATGAGCGGCATTCAAATCATGGGCCTGCCCACGCAGCCAGTTCAGGGCGTAAGGCTCAGCAACATCCAGTTGATCAGTTGCGGAGGAGGAACCCAAGCTGACGCGGGCCGGCAGCCGGAGGAACTAGGCGTGGGTTATCCAGAGCCCAATAAATTGGGGACCATGCCCGCTTACGGCATATTTGCGCGGCACGCGGAGGACCTTGAGCTTTCAGACATTCATTTGAGCTTCGAGACCAATGATGACCGTCCGGCAGCCATGTTCACGGATGTTCGGGGGCTGGATATGGACCATATTGCGGCTCAGACCGCCTCAGGCGTGCCGCCCGTGAAGATGGGGGCCGGGGTGGAACAGGTGACCATTCGCAATTCGCCAGGAATACCCTGAGATGTGCCTGAGGGGGTGCTGCTCCAGCCGGCCTTCCGGCTGGATGAAACGGACGGAAGGGAACAGCCAGGGGTGAGGTTGCCTTAAACCCGATAAATGAAATTCAAAAGGCCAATCTGACCCAATTTGCCGGGCGGAAACTCATTGGAAAAATCTCACCAGACCGTTTCGGGTATGGTTTCGATTATTCCAAAGAGTTTCCGCACCAGCATCTTGCCGCATCCTGACCATTTCAATTTCGCTTTTCGAGTTAAATGAACTCGTTGATGAGGTTTTCCAGCATCTCCTGCCGCCCGCTCGCGCTGGGTGCGGCATCGCCTTGCTTTAACATGTAGGTTTCAAGCTCGGCGAATCCGGCGCGTCCGGATTCGATTTTTGCGCCTATTCCGGAATCCCAAGAGGCATACCTGTCCCGGACAAAAGCATCCAGGCGCCCGTCCTTGCGGATGGCAGCGGCTGTTTTCAATCCTCGTGCAAAGGCATCCATCCCTCCGATATGGGCATGAAACAAGTCCACAGGTTCAAAACTTTCCCGGCGCACTTTGGCGTCGAAGTTGACTCCCCCGGTGGCCAGGCCCCCGAATTTGAGCAGGCTCAGCATGATCTGGGTGGTGAGATAAACATTTGTGGGGAATTGATCGGTGTCCCAGCCCAGCAATTCATCCCCTGTGTTGGCATCAATGGACCCCAAAGCCCCGGCTGATCCGGCCACTTCCAGTTCATGCTGCATGGAATGACCCGCAAGGGTGGCATGGTTGGTTTCAATGTTCAATTTGAAGTGATCCATCAGGTCGTGCTCACGTAAAAAATTAAGGCATGCGGCGGCATCCGAATCATATTGGTGTTTGGTGGGTTCCTTGGGCTTTGGCTCAATATAAAACTGGCCCTTGAACCCCAGCTTCTTTTTGTAAGCCACGGCCATGTGGAGGAAGCGCGCCAAATGCTCCTGCTCACGCTTCAGATCAGTGTTCAAGAGGGTCATGTAGCCCTCGCGCCCGCCCCAGAAGGTGTAGCCGGCGCCTTTTAGGTCATGCGTCACTTCCATGGCTTTCTTCACTTGGGCTGCCGCAAACGCAAAAACATCCGCATTGCAACTGGTTGAGGCGCCGTGCACAAATCGAGGATGGGAAAACAGGTTTGCAGTTCCCCAGAGCAGGCGGATTCCGGTGCGGGCCTGTTCCTCTTTCAATGTTTTGGCGATGGCATCCAGGTTTTTGTTTGTTTCCCTCAAGTTCGCGCCCTCGGGTGCCACATCGCGGTCGTGCCAGGCATAAAAGGGCACCCCGAGCTTCTCCATGAACTCGAATGCCACGCGCACCCGGCGCTGGGCGTTTTCCACGGTTTGGGAGCCATCATCCCAGGGACGCTGCATGGTGCCTGCCCCGAACGGATCGGAACCCGTTCCGCGGAATGTATGCCAGTAAACCACCGCAAAGCGGAGATGATCCCGCATGGTTTTGCCCTCCACTTTTTCTTCGGCATTGTAATGTTTGAAGGCCAGTGGATTCCTGGATGTGGGTCCTTCGTATTGAATTTTAGTTATGTTTTTAAACGCAGCGCTCATTGTGTTGGTGTGTTATGTTTGTTCGGCAATATCCCGGCGTCGGGATTCTAAATATCGGGAAAAAATTCATTGGAACCCGGCAAAAGGCAGGTCGAATCGTTCTTTCATCACCAGGGCGCTTACTCCCAGCAGGCGTGGCAGGTGTGCGGGTCCGCGCGCAATCAGCCGGGCTTGGGCGTGAGTGAAGGAACGCTCCCGGATGGCATTGAGGATCAACGGCTCAACCCTCTCCCATGCGCGTGTGATTTCCCCCACAACCACGATCACCTCGGGCGCCAGGCCGGTCACCAGCATGGCTATGCCGGCTCCCAACTGGCGGCTCATTTCCTCCAATGCCGCCGTGGCGTCCGGGTCGCCTGTTTCGGCCAGATGCAAAAGCTTTTCGAATTCCCCTGGCCCCGGCAGGGAGGTCCCGGGCCGGATTTTGGAATGAGAGGATGATTTTCTGGCGTAATAATACCTCAAGGCTGCCGTGTTGGATGCGTACATTTCCCAGCAACCCTTGTTGCCGCAGGCGCATGGCAAACCCTGTTCGCGCAGGGTGACATGCCCGAATTCACCTGCCAATCCCGATGGGCCGCGCACCAGTTGACCATTCAGCACCATGCCCACGCCGATGCCCTCCGAGACGGCCAAAGCCACGAGATTGCCCGCCCGCGATTTGTGTCCTCCATAAAAAAGCTCCGAAAGGGCACAAGCGTTGGCCTCGTTTTCCAGATGAACTTTCATCCCGGTCGCCGCTTCAAGCTGCTGTTTCAAATCAGCATGTTTCCACGCCAGGTTGGGGGCGAACACAAACCGCTGGCTGAATAGATCAACCCTGCCCGGCAAGCTCACGCCGATTCCTT
>DAIDJC010000097.1:7922-10545 GCA_027451565.1 Limisphaerales bacterium
AACATGGCTGGGTGGCTGGATCCCACCCGCCGAATCCACCGGGTGACCTGTTCAAGAAAGGCAGGCATGGATCCTGGCGCTGGAAGTGTTTCCTGGATAACCACGTTGCCGTCCAGGCCAACCAACGCCAGGTTGATGGAATAGGGACGCAAGTTGATGGCGAATACACCCGAACGAGCCGAGTTGAGGTGCAACACGGTGGGTTTGCGTCCTCGTGGCAGGTCGTGCACCTCACCCTCCTTGACCCAGGAATCGGCGATCAAATCCTGGGTGATGGCTGAAACAGTGCTGCGCTGCAAGCCGGAGTGCCGGGCCAGGTCCGCCCGCGAGACAGGCTGGTGCTTGCGTATTAAATTGAGAAGGACACGGCGGTTGATGACCCGAGCCGTTTCGCTGGTGGCCACTGGATGGCGATCCCTTGGATGCGGATTCACGGTTTTAACCTGGCTCAGAAAGGGAAGTGTCTTTGAAGCGCAGGACATATTGTTGTTGTCCACAACAATATCAGCCGCAAACATTCCATCAAGCCTAAATCATCAGTCAATAAACGGGGGTTGGTTGGCAGTTTCAGGGAAACTGACAGCGTAGGATTGCCGGTTATTTTTTCATTTTACGATAGATGCGGATGAGTTGGTTGGTGGAACTATCGTGTTTCAGGCGGGGTTCCTGGCTGTTTTCCAGTTCTGGAATGATGCGTTGAGCCAGGACTTTGCCCAGTTCCACGCCCCATTGATCGAAGGAATCAACATTCCAGATGGCGCCCTGGGTGAAGACGCTGTGCTCATAAAGCGCCACGAGCTTTCCGAGGACGGATGGCGTGAGTTGATCGGCCAGGAGGATGTTGGAGGGGCGGTTTCCTTCGAACACCCTGTGGGGGACCAATTCCGGGGCTGTGCCTTCCGCCTTGACTTCATCGGCGGTTTTCCCAAAGGCCAGCGCTTCAGCCTGCGCCAGCACATTGGCCACGAGAATATCATGGTGGCGGCCCATGGGGGCAAGGGCCTTGGCAAACGCGATGAAATCGCAAGGTATCAAACGCGTTCCCTGGTGGATTAATTGGTAAAAGGAATGCTGGCCGTTTGTGCCGGGTTCGCCCCAGAAAACCGGGCAGGTGTCGTGGGAGACCGTGCGGCCATCCACCGTCACATGCTTGCCGTTGCTTTCCATGGTCAATTGCTGGAGGTAGGCGGGAAAGCGTTTGAGGTATTGTTCGTAAGGCAAAATGGCAACGGTTTCCGCGCCCAGGAAATTGTTGTTCCAAATGGAGAGAAGCCCCATCAAAACGGGAAGGTTGCGGTCCAATGGAGCGGTCCTGAAATGGACATCCATTTGATAAAAACCATCCAGCATTGCCCGGAAGTGGTCAGGCCCTATTGCCAGCATGGTGGAAAGGCCAATGGCCGAATCCATGGAGTACCTGCCGCCGACCCAATCCCAGAATCCAAACATGTTGTTGGTGTCAATGCCGAAGGCCGCCACTTTTTCGGCGTTGGTGGAGACAGCCACAAAATGCCGGGCCACGGCCTCCATTTTGTTGCCCATGCCTGCCAGCAGCCATTCGCGGGCTGTTTGTGCGTTGGTCATGGTTTCCAGGGTGGTGAAAGTTTTGGAAGAAATGATGAACAGGGTTTCCGCCGGGTCCAGATCATGTGTGGCTTCGTGAAAATCAATACCATCCACATTGGACACAAAACGAAAAACCAGGTCCCTGCGCGAGTAATGCCGCAAGGCCTCATAAGCCATCACCGGGCCAAGGTCGGATCCGCCAATGCCCACGTTGACGATGTTGCGAATGGATTTGCCCGAGTGGCCCTTCCATTGGCCTGATAAAACCATGGTGGCAAATTGCCCCATTTTTTTTAAAACAGAATGCACTTCCGGAACCACGTTTTTACCATCCGCCCAAATCTTTGCCTTTTCAGGGGCGCGGAGGGCCACGTGCAGCACGGACCGGTTTTCGGTGACATTGATTTTTTCACCGTTGAACATGTCCTCGATTTTCCGCTTGAGGTCGCACTCCCTTGCCAGTTGCAGGAGGAGGTCCATGGTTTTATCCGTAATGCGGTTTTTTGAGTAGTCCAGGAAAAGGCCCGCGGTTTTCAAGGAAAATTTTCGGGCCCGGTTTGGGTCATCGGAAAAAAGTTTTCTCAAATGAACCTTTTGAACCTGTTTTTGGTGTGACGCGAGGAGTTTCCATGCGGCTTTTTGGGTCAATGATTTTGGTTGGGCTTTCATGGTGGTGGATGAGTTGAAATCAGTGATCAGTGTCGGAAGGATTAGGTCTGCGGAAAAGGCCTGTTTTCGAGATGATGGGTGTCATTCCATACTTGAATGGCTGGTTCGGAGCGGTCGTGGTCAAAGCCCAGGATGCTCAGGCTGGCGGTGTTCAAAAGGAGGTTTACACCCGCGGCAGGCTCCCAGCCCAACCATCGCACCGCCAACAGGCGTAAAAAATGGCCGCTGGAAAAAATCAATGATCTTTTGGATGCAGCCCTGAGCCTGGCCAAAATGCGGTCAGCCCGAAGGATCACCTGGGCGGGGTTTTCCCCATTGGGGCAGCCATCCCGGAAGATGTGCCAATTCGGATTGATGGCCAGAATTTGGTCCCTTTTCAAACCTTCGT
>DAIDJC010000098.1 GCA_027451565.1 Limisphaerales bacterium
AAGCCGTTTGTCTGGGGTGCAAACCAAGCTCGGGTCTATGGCATTGAAATCGTCACCGGCAACGGAACGGACTACCGGGCCGCAATCTGTCCAATGATAGCGGGGATCATTGGGGTCCAGGGTGACATTTGTGGCCAGCGCAATGGCCGATGTGTTTTTGCCGAATAAAGACACGGCGTAATAGAGAAAATAACCGCCTGGCCGCTGGATCACCTCCGGCGCCCAGAAAAAATCTCCCTGTTTACCCGGAACCACATCGGGAACCCATGCGGGGGCATGGGCGAAAACAGGCTGTCCGGCTTGCCATGAGACCAAGTCCCGCGAATGATAGGAGGGAATGCCGGCGCCTGTGTAAAAAACCCAATAATCATTCCCGCAACGAATAATGGTGGAGGGATCATGAACATGCACGAGGCGGCTTCCTGAAATCAAAGGGAATGAATGGTCTGCACTGACCGGGACTGCGGTAGAGGTGGGCAAGGCACGCAAAGGGATTGCCAGGACCACCAGCAAGAGTGCAAGCCACGAGCGCGCCATGCAGGATGAAAAAATGGATTTCATCCGGCAAAAGCCCCGGAAACGAGGCGCCAAAGAATTTGGAGCCAGCATCAAAAAGATCAATAGTCTGGCCGAATGCCGATTCACGGATTGGAGGGAACGGAAGCCTTGAAAGGTTCTGCTGGAAGACCCGCGGAATTGCAAAGGTTGGGTTCAGCGGTTTCGTCCCAGGCGAAGCGAACGGATGCCGGGATCATGCCTTGGGCCGGGGTTAAAACCACCGCATCGCCGTCTGTCCGGCCCTGTGCGGGCATAAAATGGCCATCCGGCCCCGCGAGTTCAAACCAGTTCAATGGCTGGCCATCGCGACTTTTGAGCCCGTCATACGCGTTTTGGAACTGGATACGCACCACGCCATTGGAAAAGGTGCATGATTCGAAGGCAGGGCTGGCGCAGGCGTCATTGCGCCCGTAGGTTTTATTCAAAGCCAGCAAGGCAAGTCGGTATCCCACGTCCTGCTTGTCGCGAGGATGGATGTCATTAAGATTGTTGACCAGGTCGGTGGTGACCACCATGCCGGAGTGGCTGATGCGATGGGCTGCCCGCGACTGAATGGTCCAGAATTCGGGGAGGGATTCCCGGGAAGGAACGCGCTGGATTTTGGCGCTGAAATACTTGAATGGCGCTATCTGCACAAAATAAAAGGGAAAATCTCCCTCCTTCCAAATGGTTCTCCATCCATTGACCATGGCCATCATCCTGTCGTCATAATCGCGATAACCATAATCATTGGTGCCGCCCATGAGATTGGATTCGCCCTGATACCAAATCACACCCCGGATGGCGAAGGTGGCGAGAGGGGAAATCATGGCGTTAAAAATGGAACGCGGACTGGTAAGCCGCTTTTTGCCGCTTTCCATGGGAACCGTTGCCAACGAGGCAAGCGAAGGGATGGATTCAAAACCAACAGGAGGAGTCCAAGGTTCAATTTTGGTTCCGCCCCAGGAGGATTCAATGAGTCCCACGGGCACATTGATGTTGGTATGGATGTCGCGGCCAAAGAAATAGGCGGCTGCGGAAAACCGGCAAGAGTTTAGGGCGTTTGAACTGCATTCCTGCCAGGATACAAATTTCTTAAGGTCATTCAGGGGTTGGTCCGACAGGACATTTCCCACCTTGAAAATACGAATTTCGGGGTAATTGGCCTGAGCCAGTTCCTGTTCATAATTGAAACAGGGTTTCTGGCCGGGTTGCTGGCCTATCGGTTTTTCCATGTTGGACTGGCCGGATGCCAGCCATACTTCACCCACTAGAACGTTTGTCAGGCTCACGGTTTCTCCCGACTTGATGGCGAGGGTTTGGGGCTGGCTGGAGGCCGCTAGAGGATCCAGCTTTACAACCCAGGCTCCGGCATCATCCGCCCTGGTGGTTTTTAGTTGCCCGGCAAAGGATACCGTGACGAGACTACCGGGGTCTGCCCAACCCCAAACCGGCACGGACATTTGTTGCTGGAGCACCATATTGTTGTCAAAAAGGGCCGAAAGCTTCAAGGCCGCCTGACTTGGGCTTTCAAACGCCAGCCAGACTGGCAACAATGTTGCGAGGAACCTGAAATAATGCATTTGCTCATTTTCACCAACCTCCGCCCGTTAGCAATGATTTTCCCTTAGCTTTTTCCCTTAGCCAGCATAGGGTCCCTGGTCCCAATGAAAAACGATTTCATTTTCGGCCAATAGCACCAAAGGAAAAAGCGTGACGAGGGGAGGTGGCTCATGGGAATTCACAATTGGAAAGCGGCGGAACCAAAACTTGGAGGGCGCATTGGCATTTGGTAGTCTCGCAGCATGTTCAGGAAGCAAGCAAACGGAGGATTCACAAATTGGATCTGCGGCAAAGCGATGAGGTTGGAAGCGATGGCATCCACCGGGATGCGAACCTCGTTTTTGACAGGGATGCTCTTCCTGGTTGTCGAGGCAACCTTCGGAGCTGACCCAAATCCAGACAGGCTGAAGCCTGATTATCAAGCGCCATACGGCATACCTCGCGTCACAGAAATAATTGGCTTGCTGGAGCGAGTGCGCGGGTATCTGGCCACCAACAGCCCTGCCGGATTGGAGGACAGCAGGACGCACCAAAGCATCAACGACCTGAGCCAACCCAATCCAGATGCCGTTTTGCGGCACGGCACATACGCCATCATTTCCTATGAATGGGGGGTGACTTATGATGGGATGATGCAAGCCGCGCAGAGCACCGGTGATGCGCGGTTTGAGGATTACGTGAGAGAACGCATGGCCTTCATTGGGCAAGTGGCTCCCTATTTTAAAAAGTTGGGGGATGAGGGGCTGCCCCCGGCAAAAAACCCGCTCCGTTCCGTGCTTTATCCCCATGCATTGGATGACGCCGGTTCAATGTGCGCGGCCATGATCCGCGCACAGCGGGCAGGCATGGCCTCGCTCCAACCCTGGATTGATATTTATGGAGGGTACATCAGCACAAACCAATACCGCCTGGCGGATGGAACCCTGGCCCGGCAGCGGCCCATGCCGGATTCCGTGTGGATGGACGATCTCTACATGAGTGTTCCTGCTTTGGCCCAAATGGGAACCCTGACCGGCAAAACCTCCTATTATGACGATGCCATAAGGCAGGTGCTTCAGTTTAATGCACGGACTTTTGATCCTCAAAAAAACTTGTATCGTCATGGCTGGGTGGCTGGAATGAAGGATCACCCCAGCTTTTTTTGGGGTCGGGCAAACGGTTGGGCGATTTTAGCCATGGCGGATTTACTGGACAATTTGCCGACGAAATACCCTGGAAGGGAGAAGGTTTTGGCGTGCTACCAAGATCTGGCCCGTGGGTTGGCTGCCTGCCAGGGGCCCAATGGGATGTGGCATCAGTTGCTCGACCGCAGCGATTCCTACACGGAAACTTCTGCCAGCGCCCTTTTCACTTATGGCATGGCCCGTGGAATTGATCGTGGCTGGCTGGACCCCCTGGCTTACGGGCCAGTGGTGGTGGCGGCATGGAATGGTTTGTCAACCCGGATCAATGATCAAGGCCAGATCACGGGAACCTGCGTTGCCACCACCCTGGCGTTTGACCCGGCCTATTATTATGCAAGACCTTGCAGTGTTTATGCCGCTCATGGATATGGCCCTGTGCTGCTGGCTGGCTCGGAAATGATCAGGCTGCTTCAAAGCCATGTCCTGGTCCTCAATGGCGGCGTGGAGTTCGGCCGTCCGGGACCCCAATGATGAGTTGATGGGTGGCAGAGGGCGGGTCCTTGGACAGTCCCCCGCCAATGGCCGGAAGGGAGGCGCGGAAGGAATTGTCATTTATTGAATGTTTGTTGCTATTTTTGTAGACAGGTTCCCTTTGACTCGAAATGGCACAGCCTCTTTAATCTAAGATTCATGAAACCAAGTATGCTTTATGCCGCGCTGGGTGTTTTATTTGCCATGATGATGCGCGTGCAAGGTTTGGAACCTTGTGGTTTCGTGGCGGCTATTCCGCCCGCACATACCGAAGCGGCCGTGGACAAGCATGTGCACGCCATTTTGGCGGCGCTGAATTTGCCGGATGAGGCCACTGTGATTCAGGTCCAGAACATCCTGTTGGGTCATTTGAATAACCTGGAGGCATGGCATGAACTTCATGACCGGGAAATCAAACCGCTTTGGAACCAGTTCAACAAGGCACATGGCAAGGGCATGGACAAGGAAGCCCAAGCGGCTTTGGATAAGATTGACCAAGCCTATGGCAGTTTAAAGGCGGAACACGAGGCGTTTTTGCAAAAGTTATCCCAGGTGCTTTCCTCCAGCCAGGTGGAGACAGTCAAGGATGTTCTGACTGTTTACAAGGTCCGGGTGACTGACCATGCTTACGGTCAAATTTTTCACGGGCTGACTCCGGGACAAAATGCATTTATTCTCGATCGCCTCAAGGCAGCGCGGGAGCAGGCCATGGATGCCGGAGCCATGGCAGAAAAGTCGGCATTTTTCAAAAAATACAAGGTGCAAATTGAGGCTTACCTGACTGCGCAGGGTTATGATGTAAAAAAGGCTTACAAAGATTTTGTGGCAGGCCAGAAAGCAGATTTGCAGGGGGGCAAGCCGGCGACGGAGGCGAAGGCAATGCATGGACAAGGCGAAATACCGCCGGTTTCCAAAACAGGGGGACAACCATGAGGCGGGTGACAGGCGTGAGAACATGGATGTGGTTCGGCTGCCTTTTGTGGATAGCCCGGGCGGGTGCGGAAATGCCCGCACCAGATGCCCAATCGGTTTTATGGTATGACCAACCGGCGCGTGCATGGACCGAAGCGCTTCCCGTTGGCAATGGACGACTTGGCGCCATGGTATTCGGGGGGGTATTGGAGGATCGAATCCAGTTTAATGAGGATACCTTGTGGAAAGGGGCGCCGCATGATTACGACCGACCCGGGGCGCATGATCACCTGGCTGAAATTCGCCAGATGCTGTTTCAAGGCGAAATCAAACAGGCCGACGAAGTCACGCGCAAATTTTTCCTGAGCAATCCAGTGAGGCAGAAGGCTTACCAGCCATTTGGCGATTTGCATTTGAGTTTTCCAGACATGACCAACATCACAGACTACCGCCGTTCGCTGGACCTTGAAACTGCCATTGAGACGGTGCGGTTCACGGATAACGGGGTCGTTTACCAGCGGGATGTCTATGCAAGTCACCCCGACCAGGTGCTTGTGGTGAAAATCACCGCCAACCAAACCAACAGAGTTCAATTTCATTTGCGCATGGATAGTCCTCACCCGGGTTCCCATACCGCCCGAGCCGGCGCGGCCACGTTGGTCATGACCGGCCAAGTGGAAGAGGGGGGATTACGGTTTGAATCACGAGCCGAGTTGAGGGTAGATGGGGGACATGTGCAAGCTGAGGGCAATGGTTTGTCGGTCACGGGAGCAAATTCTGCGACGATATACCTGGTGGCAGCGACGAGTTTTAAGAATTACCAGGATATAACGGGTGATCCAGACCAACGATGTGCGGATGGCCTGGCGGCCCTGGGTGAAAAAAAAGAGGAACAGGTAAGGCAATCCCAACAGGCTGATTACAAGGGGCTGTATGAACGGGTTCGATTGAACCTGGGTTCCAAAATCCAGGCGAATGAACCGCTGGACCGGCGATTGTTGGATGTAAAGAAGCTGGGATTAGCTCAAGATCCGGCGCTGGCTGCATTAGAATTTAATTATGGGAGGTATTTGTTGATATCCTGTAGCCGGCCTGGAGGGCAGCCCGCAAACCTTCAAGGCTTGTGGAATGAGGATTTGAACCCACCCTGGGAGAGCAAATGGACGCTGAACATCAACTGCGAGATGAATTACTGGCCTGCTGAAGTATGCAATTTGAGCCAGTGTGCCCAGCCCTTATTCGACATGATCCATGACCTTTCGCAAGGGGGCGCGCGGACGGCGCGGGAACAGTATGGGAGCCGCGGCTGGGTGGTGCATCACAACACGGACTTGTGGCGGGGTACCGCTCCAATCAACAACATAGACGGTGTTTGGCCCACTGGTGGGGCCTGGCTGTGCTATCATTTGTGGGAACATTATCTTTTCACCGGGGACAAGGCATTTTTGGCCCGGGTATTGCCTGAAATGGAGGGGGCTTCCATTTTCTTTGTGGATGACCTGGTAAAGGATCCTCAAACGGGATGGAAAGTCACATCGCCTTCTTTTTCGCCTGAAGAGGGCAACCTTTGCTATGGCCCCACGATGGACAATCAATTGATCAGAGCGCTTTTCAACGGCACCATTGAGGCGGAGCGGATACTGGGTGTGCATGAGGATTTGATGCGTCAATTCAAACAAACGGCGGGGGAATTGGCGCCCAACCAGGTTGGAAAATATGGGCAACTCCAGGAATGGCTGCAAGATGTGGATGTGCCCAACAACAATCATCGGCACATGTCACCATTGTGGGCATTATTTCCCGGAGCTGACATCAGTCCTGCTGACCCTCGTATCTGGCAGGCGGCGCAAAGACTCTTGCAATGGCGCGGCCCGGGCAGCACTGGCTGGAGTTATGCCTGGCGCATACCATTATGGGCGCGTGTGGGCGATGCCAGCTATGCGTTCAGCCAGTTGGAAGGACTGCTGAGTCGTCGGACTCTTCCCAACCTATTTGATCTGTGTGGACCATTTCAAATTGACGGCAACCTGGGCGCCACGGCGGGTGTGGCGGAAATGCTTTTGCAAAGCCCGTGGACCCAGTCGGCGGAAAACCATGAAACACGCATTCTCACCCTCCTGCCCGCCTTGCCTGAAGCTTGGCCGCGCGGGTCCGTGACCGGATTATGCGCGCGTGATGGTTTTGTGGTGGACATGGCTTGGGACAAGGGCAAATTGACTCGTGTCCGGCTGCATTCCAAATTAGGACGCCCCTTCCATATTGTCTGTGGAAAAAATTCTTTTGATGGTCAGGGCAAAGCAGGGGACATCTTCGAGTTCGATGGCGCTTTGCAAAAAAAAACCCAAGGGCAAACCACGCAAAATGGAGAAATTTAGTCCGTTTATGAATAGCTTCAAAAAATTCCCGCTTTTATGGCTTCTCCTACTGGCGAATGGGGCTTTGTGTTTGACGATACAAGGCGCGTCGGTGGATCAGTTTTCATGGTATAGCCAATGTGCGCATGCCACCGTGCCGGCAAAGCTGCTGGAACCTCCATTCACAAGCCCGACCAACACATTGCCGCTGGTCATTTACCTTGAAAACCTGGCGGCACCAAGGGTGGGAACCGAATCGGACGAGGAAATACTCAATGGGTTTTTAACCAACCGCATGAGGGTTTTAATCCTGGATTACCAGCACGCCTCTCAGGCCCGTGTTCCATGGTTGAACAAGGATCTGTTTGAACTGCGGAAGGCGGTTCAGACTCGGGGGTTGATTCCAGGTTATTCGATTGATAAAGCCCATGTGTACTTGGTGCCATCTGGCTGCAACTTGAAGCAGAACGTAGTTTATGACCGCGAAACAGATCGTTCCCTGGCATTGGACATCATTTACCCGGCGCACCCCGCGCAACCCGTTGGGGCTGTTCTGGAGTTTTCCTGTGATAACGTCAACCGGATGGGCAATGCCTCCCTTGTTATTTGCAGCGACACCATCCTGGACGGAGAAGCCACGGAGGGAATTGCAGTTGCCATGGCGGACCATCCCGTGAAAGCCCCCTACAAGGGACTGGATCCGATGCCTGAATGCTGCTGGATTATTAAAGCGGCTGTTCGGACGCTTCGCGTGGAGGGACGCGAGCTGGGATTGAACGGCAGGATTGCCATGGACGGTTTTTCACGCGGAAGCGGTATGGCATTGATGCTGGTGACCACCATGGGAATGCCCGAGTTTGAGGGCCATGGCTTGAACACGGGGGAATCCAGCGATGTGCAAGGCGCGGTGGTGATGTCCGGACGTTTTACTTACCTCCAGATTCTGCCCAAGGACCACATGCTGCCCCGTTATAACGCCGCCTGGGGTGATTTGGAACACCACCGGGGAGTTTGGAAAAGAGAAGGGGCCATGGATTACCTGGACCAAGCCACATTGCCCTTGTTTCTGACGATTAATTGCGGGGAGGGACCGGATGCACAATTCCAAATGACCGTGCTGCGCCAAAAACTGGCGGTCTTGGGCAGTGACGAGATATTCATGATGGATCACGAAAAACGAGGACATAAGGTCACGCTGGTGCCTGAAATACTTGACGGAATAAACAGGTATTTCAAATCCCGACTGGATGCGGATAACCAATAGGATCATTTGCGCACGACCCAATTGAAACCCAATCAAACCCCGGCACGACTGGGAAGACGGGAGTCCCGAGACGCCATATATCAAGTGCAAATTCATTTCTTGTTAAAGCCCGCCAAAGCGAGGCATGAAAATGCCGATGGTCCAGAAATTTCAGTTCACACGCGTATGCAAAAAAGGAAAAGCCGGTTTTTTTCAGGCTTGCTGGCCGGATTCATTCTGCTGGGGATGACGCTGGGATGCATTGCTTTTGGCGCCGGGGAGTCCAGGCCCAAGGTGATCGCCGCCAAACCCGCGAGCGGGTCTGTGGATGAAAGCACGTTGTTAAATATTTATGATGAAGTGCGGACTCCTTACAAGTATGGCGTGGTGTTGAAAGGATCAGGGAAGGGTGAAATGGTGGATTGCCCGAGTGTGTTTGAAAAGAATGGCAGTTGGTACATGATGTATGTGGCCAATGACCACATGGTGGGTTACCAGACCTTTTTGGCAAGAAGCAAGGACCTGCTGCATTGGAGCAAGCTGGGTTGTGTGCTGCCTTTTTCAAAAAGCGGATGGGATGCATGGCAGGCGGATGGCGGGGTGGCTCTGGTGGACCCTCAATGGAATGGCAGCCATGCCTTGGGCGTTTACGATGGAAAATACTGGCTCTCCTTCATTGGCGGGGCGAAACAAGGGTATGAAACCGATCCTTTGTCCCTCGGCTTGGCATGGACTCGGCGTCCGGAGCAGGCCGCACCCTGGCAAAGATTGGCACAAAATCCAGTGCTCAGTCCCAAACAAAGTGATGCCCGCAGTTTCGAAACCAAAACGATCTATAAGAGCCAGATCATCTCCGACCCGGACCAATCCACGGGTTGGCCATTCGTGATGTATTACAATGCAAAATACAAAAATGGTTTTGAGCAGATTGGCATGGCCGTGTCGGCTGACATGGTCCACTGGCAGCGCTACGGAGCGGATCCCGTGGTGCGAAACGGCGTTCTCAAAAAAAATGGGATCAGCGGGGATCCGCAGGTTGTAAGAATTGGGAAATTCTGGGTGATGTTTTATTTTGGTGCTGGCTGGCACCCGCGCGCGTTTGACACGTTTGCCGTCTCCCGGGACCTGGTGAACTGGGTTCAATGGAACGGTCCGGAACTGGTGAAACCATCCGAGCCTTACGACCACGTCTATGCACACAAACCATGGGTTTTAAAGACGGGCGGTGTGGTCTATCATTTTTATTGTGCCGTAGGAAACCAAGGCCGGGTCATAGCCCTGGCAACATCAAAGGACCTGGGCCATGCGCCGGCAGATCCAAATATCGCTGAACCTTGAAACCGAATAGATTAATTCAAACCCTCCGCATCATGAAAAAATTCATTCAACAAGCGCGGGTCTTCATTGTGCTTCTTGCCTGCCCCGTCCTCGTGGCGAACGCCCAAACCAATCTTTTTGTTGCGCCTGATGGCAGCGCTCCATTTCGATCCGTCCAGGAGGCCATCATGGCGGTGCCGTCTGGCAGTCGTGACAACCCCGTTATCATCCATATTGCGCCCGGCACTTATCATGAGCTCATCTATGTCCAGCGGGAAAAGCGGTATTTCCATCTGGTGGGGGAGGATGCCCCCAAGACCATTCTCACCTTTGACCTTTATGCGGGCATCACCAATAGCGAGGGCAAACCCATCGGCACGTTCAAGACTCCGTCCACAACCATAGATGCGGATGATTTCACGGCGGAAAACCTGACCTTTGCGAACGGCGCCGGACCGGTGGGGCAGGCGCTGGCCATTCGTGTGGACGGGGATCGCGCCGCCTTCCGGCGCTGCCGGTTTTTGGGATGGCAGGACACAATATTGTTAAATCGTGGACGCCAGTACTTTGAGGATTGCGAAATTGATGGCCATGTGGATTTTATATTTGGCGCGGCCACCGCATGGTTTGAGCATTGCTCCATTGTTTGCCTTGGCAAAGGCTATGTGACCGCTGCCTCCACGCCAGAGGATTCCCCCTTTGGATTTGTGTTTTCCCACTGCACCATACGCGCCGCCCATCCGGGGTATCACTCCTACCTGGGCCGTCCCTGGAGAATCCATGCCAGCACGATTTTTTTAAATTGCGAGATGTCTGATGTCATTAATCCAGCCGGTTGGTTTGACTGGAACAAGCCTGAGGCGCACAAGACTGCACGCTATGCAGAATACCAAAGCAGCGGCGCGGGCGCTCAACCATACAGCCGCCCCGACTGGTCACGGCAATTGA
>DAIDJC010000099.1 GCA_027451565.1 Limisphaerales bacterium
CGAAAAACGGCACCAGCACGAAATTGAGAGGTCCGAAAACCTGGCAGCCGGGCTGCCCCCTGAACCCAGTCCCGAACCCCAGGCTGGTTCCGAAACAAGGCGCCCGGATAACCAGGCCAAGCCGGCTCCAGAGGAAACCTTCACCCCGGTCAAACTGGCCAGCCCCCCCATGGGCCTCATTGACACCATCAAGTCTGCCGCCTCAAACCTCGTCAAAAAGGTGCAGCGGCTCATCAGGCCCGAGAAAAAATCCCACAAGGAGGTGGTCATCAATGCCGAAACCCTCGAGACGCGCGTGGCGGTGATCGAAGACGGGCGGCTGGAGGAGTTCAACATTGAGCGCACCACCGAGGAGCGGCTGGTGGGCAGCATCTTCAAGGGAAGAGTCCGCAACCTCGAGGACGGCCTCAAGGCCGCCTTTGTGGACATTGGATTCGAGAAAAATGCCTTCCTCCATTATTGGGACATCGTCCCCAACCCCTTCGATAGCGGGGTGGAAATCGTGGAGCGCGAGGGCCGAAAAAAAGACAAACCCAAAATCACCCAGAAAGACATCCCGCGCCTCTATCCCCCCGGCACCGACATCATCGTGCAAGTCACCAAGGGTCCCATCGGCACCAAAGGCCCGCGGGTCACAACCAATATCGTCCTGCCGGGCCGTTTCCTGGTGCTCCTGCCCAATTCGGATCAATCCGGCATTTCCAGGAAAATTGAAAATCCCGAGGAACGCAAGCGCCTGAAGAAAGTCCTCCGCGAACTTCATATCCCCGAGGGCATGGGCGTGATCATGCGCACCGCCGGCGAGGGCCAGCAGTTGCGATACTTTGTGCGGGACCTGGCCCTGCTCCTGGATGAATGGAAATCCGTGCAGGATAAAATCAAGAAACAGCCCATGGCCACCTGCGTCTTCCAGGAACCGGACTTGATCGAGCGCACCGTGCGTGATTTTCTCACCGAGGACGTGGAACGCATCGTTGTGGACAGCCAGCGCGCCCACGACCGTATGCGTGAAATGATCACGCGCATCTCCACGCGGTCGGCCAAGAAAATCCAGCTCTACTCGGAGGCCCAACCCGTCTTTGACCGCTTCAACATCAGCAAGCAGTTGGAAAACACCTTTTCGAGGCAGGTCCACCTCAAAAGCGGCGGCTACATCGTGATTGATGAAACCGAAGCCCTGGTGGCCATTGACGTCAATACGGGACGCCATAAGGGCGGCAAGGACCAGGAGGCTCTCATCCTCAAGGTGAATATTGAGGCGGCAGACGAGATTTGCCGCCAACTGCGCCTCAGGAACATGGGGGGTCTGATCGTCCTGGATTTCATTGACATGAAATCCGGACGCGACCGGCAACAGGTCCACAACCGCATGCGCGAAGGCCTGCGCCGGGACAAGGCCAAAACCCACATCCTGCCCATCTCCCAACTGGGCCTGATGGAAATGACCCGTCAACGACACAGCGAAAGCGTGCGGTCCGCCGTTTACGACGACTGCCCTTACTGCAAAGGGCGCGGCAAGGTGAAAAGCGCCATCACCATGAGCGTGGAAATCCAGCGTAAACTCCAGGAAATCCTCAAGCGCCGCACCCGCGATGAGTCCGATTTCCAACTCCGCATCGTCGTGAACCCGACCATCCTCGAACGGCTGCGCACCGAGGACGAAAAGCACCTGATCGAAATGGAAAAACGCTATTTCGGCAAACTCTCATTCCGGGCTGACACCGGCATGCACGCGGAACAGTTTAAAATTGTCAATGTCACAACCGGGGAGGAGCTGGCCAGCGTTGGATGCTGACTTGGCGCTGAGACCCGCCAGCCAGCAACACCGCCTTCACCCCCTGACCAGCCCGCCCGGTCCACGTGGCCGGGTGGGCTGTCTCGGGAAAGGTCCTCCTATTTATTGGACCTGCAGAACGCGGGCAGCCCTTGATTCGCGCCCTTCCCCCAATGCAATCTGGCTGCCGGCGCAGTTTCCGCACAGCTTGGCGCCCAGGGGTGACTGGGGCGTAATTACGAGAATCTCCTTGCGGTCATGGAGGATTTCCGTGCCGCCCGCACGCGGTCCCAGGAAATACCAGGAGCACTCCCCGGCGGCATCCACCTGCACGAGAGATCCCAAGCCAATTACCGGACTGTCCGGCAATGGCTTGGCCAGGAGCGCCTGGAATTCACGGATGGAAAGAGCCAGTTCATGAGCCTGCTTGGATTGGCCGCTGGCCAGATAGGAAGCCTCCAGGCCGCGGGTGTCGTATTTGTTCTCCGCCTTGTTCTGCTCGTGTGTGGCCTCGGCCCGGGCAAACTGGGCCGCCCTCAGGCAGGTATCCAACTCACCGGAAAGCTTGTCCACGATCTTGGAAACTATGGCGCGCTTGTTCACGTGCCCCCCAACCTAAAAAATAAGACGCACAGCGCAAACATTTTTTATCAACCCCCTTTCAAAGCGCAAACGGTAAAGGAGCTGCCTTCGGTGTTGCGGCAGAGGGCGTGTCGTGTGAGCGAGAAACGCGTCGGGCGGCTGTGGCGGAGCGCCAAGTATGAAAACATCTGTTTGCAAGATTACGGAGATGGGTTGGAGACTGAACGAGGGTTGGCGAAATGGTTTAAGCGCTACAACACCACGCGCCCGCATCAAGCATTGAATGATGCGATACCTTCGGCCTTGTATTGGGAACCTGTATCCCACGCCACCAAGCCAACGACCTTGGAAGCAATGAAACCCCGAGGGACCCTTCGCCGCAGATAGCTGCTGAAGAAAAACACTGAAGACAAACTCCGAAAGTTATTCACTCTCCTTGGCAACCTCAATCGCGAGGTAACGAAGCTCCAATGACTCCATCCGCCGGTAACATTTTGCCGTGAGTCAACACGCAGGGTTGAAAAGATGCTTCCAGCGTAGGGAGGGCTTGCTAATCATTGTGTAGTCAGTCCGTGCTGCCGAGTTCGACCAGTTCGTTTAGAAATTCCACCAACTTGTGAACACTGGTGGACGGATTTTGCCGTTCGGGAAACTTTTCACCCATATCCCGCCAGTGGCGCTCCAATTTGCGCGCAAATTTCAAGGCGGTTGCTTGAAAAGGCTTCACTTGGTCGTAGATGGTTTTATCCGCCTTGTCGTATTCAAGATTGGGTTTCAGTTTCGCTTTGTATTGTTTTCGGCTGATGCCGGCAACGTGATAATTAAAGTGGAGCAGATACCAGAGTTCAAACGCCTCGTTCGCCCACGCCACCTTGATGTCGTTGGCCCGCGCCAGTTCAAACGCGCGGATATAATTTCCCAGCGGAAAGCTGTCGCGGTCGAATACGCACCAGACTTCGTTATAGGGCTGGCACTCCTTTACCGCGATGCCTTTGAACTTGATTGCCTCTTCCACCAGACCGTCGGTATTCATCCCCATTCCAACCGGAAATACTTCGGCACGCTTCGAGTCAATTTTAAACGATTTGAAGTAATCGCACGCGCTCTTACTATCCTCGCACACAATTAACACCCGCCGACGCTCCCTTGTATCGGCGGGGCGGCGTCCGGGCGTTTTTAATTCCCAAGGCTTATTTCCCGGCATGATCCAAAACTCCTTGCAGGTCGCCCACATGGGGAATGCCGCCAAACTGGCCGAGCAGGTATTCCTTGGCAAACTTAGCCTCTTTCCGGACGCCCTTGATTTCGTCCAAGCAGAAAAGCCGCGAGGCGCCAAAGCCATTTTTCTCCACAAACCACACCTGGTCGCGCCGGATGCGTTGCGGATCGAGCAAGCCTTCATCGTGCGTGGCAAAAATCAGTTGGGCATTTTTTTGGTTCGCGGAGCTGTTGAACAATCCCACCAGTGCCTTGGTGAGTAACGGATGCAGCCGCGCTTCCAATTCGTCCACGAATAAGACCGCACCTTCGCGTAGCGTGTGCAAAAACGGTCCCGTCATCGCCACAAATTTTTGCGTCCCGGCGGATTCTTCCGCCTTGAGGTCAAATTGAACCATGCCCACCGGTTGGTCTTTGGCGTCAAAACACTGATGAAAGGTTTTCACCGTAAATGCCCCCGCCGCACTTCGCAAAACGAGTTCACGCACTGCTTGAGGCATATCTTTTGGGATCATGTCCGGTATTTTGTCAGTCGCAATGTCTTGCCGCTCCAATTTCTCGATGCCGATGTCCACCTGTCTCACCAGTTCGCGGATCAAGGGGCCATATTCGGCATCGTTCAGGAGGTTAGCCGTGAAATTCATGTAGCCTGCGTCATCCAGCCCTGAAATGTTGCGAAACTGGTTCATCCATTTCATCACCTCGCCGGCAATCTCCCCATTGAATTGCGCCGCCACGGAAAGGAACAAGGCATTGGCGCGGGTCCGCTTTTCCAACCCTTTGCCTTCTTTGAAAGCGTCGGTTGGGTTAATCACCTCTTTTTCCCGCGTGAACAATGTCGTTTCGCGGATGGAATCGGCTTGGCTGAACAGCCACTCCGTTACGATGGCTTGCGGGGTGGCTTCAAAACCGTAGCGATAACGCGTCCCGTTTTGCAGGAAGATTGCTTCAAAAAAACTCGGCGCCTTTTCCGTCGCGCTATTCAGGCGAAACGGCGTCACCGCGATGGGTTCACCTGTTTGGGAATCTTTTGAGGATTCTTGCACCATGTCGCGAAATTTCATCATCGCTTTCAAAAAGTTGGATTTCCCCCCCGCGTTCGGCCCGTAGATGGCAGCCGCTTTCACCAACCGGATGTGGGGCGGTTTGGCGACGTTGTCATCATCTCGCCAGTCGTCGTGAGTGGCCTCCAAGGAAAGTGTTGCTTTGTCCTTGAAAGACTTAAAATTGCCGACTGTAAATTGAATAATCATATCAACTGTGTTAAATTAAACCACAAAACAGCCTATTGAAAAGCCCGTTTTTGCATTTATTTTTCGAATTACGCATTTTAAGCTGTAATGAGATTCCCGCCAAATGAATTATCCATCGAAGACTTGGATGATTACCGAGACGATTGGGTTTTCAACATGACAAAGAATCAAGGTTTACCATGCGCGCTATTGCGCCAAAAAACTCAGGCTACGAATTGCACTGCGTCGCGGCATTGTGCCACGTCCTCGACTTTTTTGCGCTGGTAAACCTGGTGTATCCTTTCCTATGAAAGGTTGACCAACCGAATGGTCCCCTCGCATGGGACAACGGAGTGGCGAGGACGGTTGGGACAACGGCGCTTCCCAGTCGCTGGAAATCCAGCGGCCCGAGTGCAGTTCCGCCACCCAATTCCCGCAGCCCGTTTGACTCGCACTTACTCTCAAACCGTTCTGGAGATGATTAAAAAGCTGGCCTTTTGAAAGGGGTCGCCTAGAGTTTGGGCATCTGTTTTGACAAGGTTTTAACATTGCAAAAATTGGGAGAATTGAGATATGGCTGCTGATAATTCCGTGGTTCAAACCGTGCAGGCCCCGCCCCTGGCTCCATTGGCGTTGAAATCCAGGCTGGCTTCCACCCCTGCGCGCGCGCCCCGGTTTTCCATCCGGGTGAAAAATGCGAGCGGCGCCGAGGTTGTGGCAGGCGATCCTCGGGCAACGCGAGCCTTGGTGGCGCTCATGGACGTCCATGCCGTGTTGGGAGGTGCCGCCTGCCACTGGGGCGGACCAGCCGCTTTTGCCGAAATCAACGCCGCCATCCACGCCATCATGTTTGCCACCACGGGCCGTGAATGGCATGAGGCCTACAACTTTGTGAACGACGCCGGCCATACCGAAAACGGCATCTACGCCCTGCGCGCCAACTACGGCTTTGACGGCCTCACACTGGAGGATTTGAAGGGACTCCGAGGCATCGCCAGCAAGCTGACCGGCCACGGAGAATCCCATTTGAATCCCCAAGGGGTTTTGCTGAGCAACGGCCCCTTGGGATCCGCCCTGCCCCAGGCCCAAGGCCTGGCCATAGGGGATAAAGTGGCGGGCCGCGACCGGGTCACCATCTGCACTGTCAGCGACGGCGCCAGCATGGAAGGCGAAGCCAAGGAAGCGTTTGCAGCCATTCCGGGACTGGCTGGAAAGGGACGTCTCAACCCGTTCGTCCTGGTGATTTCGGACAA
Source organism: Limisphaerales bacterium (assembly GCA_027451565.1). Taxonomy (GTDB): domain Bacteria; phylum Verrucomicrobiota; class Verrucomicrobiia; order Limisphaerales; family UBA11358; genus UBA11358. The sequence goes on from DAIDJC010000099.1 coordinate 6,060, forward strand.
CGACACCAAGCTTTCCGGGCGGATTACCAAGGATTCCTTCAGCATGCAGCCCACTTTTGCAGCCATGGCAGACTTGGGGTGGAATGTGATTCATGTCCCGCACGGCAATCAACTTCAGGATGTGTATCTGGCAGTGGAAAAAGCCGTGGCCCAGGCGCGTGCCAACCCCTTGCAACCCGTCTGCCTGCTCTGTAAAACGGTCAAAGGCTATGGCATCAAAGCCACGGAGGAAAATTCCACCGGCGGCCACGGCTTCCCCCTCGCCAATGGCGAAAACATCCTGCAATGGATGACGGAACTTTTCAAAAACGACGTGGTTCCGTCAGAGTTGCTGGCCTGGGCCCAAGGTTTGCGCGCCGATTGGGAAAAAGCGGATGCCGCAAAGAAGGCCAAGGCCGCTTCCCCGGCCCCCGCCGCCCCCAAACCGAAAACCGACAAGGTCCAAGCCGGACTGGCCCGCGCCGCTGTGCGCGCCGCCACGGAGGGATTGCCCGTCTTCAGTGTTTCCGCAGATGTTCAGGGATCCACTGGCATCAGCCTTTTCCAAAAAAGCCTCCCCGATCGCTTTATAGATGTGGGCATTGCTGAATCCAATATGATCAGCGTGGCCGCAGGGTTGGCCAAAACCGGGTTCATTCCCATTGTGGACACTTTCGGGCAGTTTGGCGTCACCAAGGGCAATCTGCCTCTCACCATGGCTGCCCTCTCCCAGGCTCCGGTCATCGCCATTTTCTCCCATGTGGGCTTTCAGGACGCCGCCGATGGCGCCTCCCACCAGGCCACAACTTACTTTGCCGCCACCAGTTCCATCCCGCACACGGTTGTAATCGCCCCGAGTTGCGCGGATGAGGCGGAATCCCTCATGCTGCAAGCCATTCGCAAGGTTGCCGTTGACCGCGCCGCTGGCCGCGATGGGGACAGCTACCTCTTCTTCGTTGGTCGCGAGAATTATCCCCTGACCTGGATTGAAGGCGCCTCCTTTCCCTGGGGTAAAGCCCAGGTTCTATCCGATGGAGATGATGTGGTTTTGATCGGCTGCGGCGTGCTGGTGAACAAAGCCATCGAGGCCGGGCGGATGCTGGCCAGCAAGGGCATTCACTCCACTGTCATCAATAATCCTTTCGTCAACAGGGTGGATTTGGAATCCATCGGGCCTGCCGTGAAACGCTGCGGCGGGCGGGTGGTGACCATTGAGGACCATCAGGTGCTCGGAGGCATGGGCGCCCAAGTGGCCCACGCCTTGTCCAATGCCGGCATTCCCCACTCCATGAAATCCCTCGGCATCCACAATGAATTTGGACAAAGCGCCTACCTGGCCGAGGAATTGTACATGAAACACGGCCTCACCTCCGCCAAGATGGTGGATGCCGCCCTGGCTCTTCTTCAAAAATCCTGAGTGGGTTCGCCAGGCGGGTTCGAAGCTATTTCGGCTTTGAGTTTTGGCTTTGAGTTTCGGCATTGCCAAAGGACGGGTCCGTCCATGTGCCCGCCCTGGACATGGCCTCGACAAGGACGGCAAACACCAGTCCTCATGCATGCGGCATCCGTCGGAAATTTTCCTGGATCTGCCTGCACCAGGGGCCCGGCACTTTCGCCCGGCCCGCGTAGTCCATCCACTTGGATAAAGCCGATTGAACCTCGGCAATAATGGCCTCGGCCCGTCCGCGCTTCATCATTGCGTTTTGGGCGCATGCGCGAAAATCCGCCAATACGAAATCATCCCGCTTGCCATTCATCGTCATTTGATGCGTTGCCGTCCAGTTGCCGTTTGGATTGAAGGCATAGGTCACGTCAAACGCCGGCGCCAGCGCCCACTGCCCGGCCTTGTCCATCAAGAATGCAATATTTTTGACATGGTCATCCTGATTGCGAGCCAAGATGTTGAATACCATCCGCCGAAATTGCTCCTCCACCGCCGCCATGGGCAGGTCAAGTTGCCGGATGATCATCAGCGCCTGTTCGTAGGAATAGGCCCCCGCCGCATTGAAATCAAAGTGAGCCATCGCGCAGAGCGATTGCATGTGCAGCTTTTGGCCCCCAGGCAGCCGGTCAAATCGGCGCGTCATGAAATGCCGGCGTCCGCCCTCCTCCAGCAACCGGCATTCACTCATGGTGATGCCAGCCTCCCGGGCCATGAGGTAATAGGCGTATTCAATCGCCCCAAACCCCTTGGGATCCTCCAATTCCTTGTCCTTGTTGCCGGTGACGCCATCAAATTTCAGCAGCCAATAGTCGAACCCCTTTCCAGCCTCGACCTGTCCCGAACGCACTTCATTCGTTTCCCGGTTCCATGCAATGACAGCCTTGGCGCGGGCGCCTCCGGCAGAGGTGCCGACCCGCAAAATATCATTCAATGCATTTTTGCGTTTTTCACCGGCAAAGGTGGTTTTAAGGTTTTTGCGGTTCGTCAACACCTCCGAGGCCAGTTTCACCAGCGCATCCATTTCAATTTTTCCAGACGACTGCGGCTTTGGCCCAATGGCAGGGGCAAATTCGAGCGCGCCCATTCCGCGCGTGCCGGTGTAACAGAGGCGCTCCACCGCGTTGAAACTCTCCGGCGTCCGGCCCAGTGTGGCCAGCCAAACATCTATCAACGCATTGCCAAACCGGTCCGGCAGTGAATCGGCCAGCAAACCCGGCAAACCATGAAATGTCCGGTCAGCCAGTTGGGGAAAAACATAAACCCGGTCGCTCAAAGGCATCATGATGGGCGAAATGGCTATGCCGCTCCGTGAAAAGGCCGGATCGTACTGGAATGCCGCGGCACGGGCGCCCTCTTCCAGCGAGACCGCGCCAATGGTTCGGCCCCAAAGTTTGACTTCCGCCAGGGTCATGAGTTTTCTCCCCACTGCCATTTCTTGGCGGACTCCCTCAGAACGATGGCTTTTGTGGCACGTTGGCGGCGCTGGCCTGCTCGCTTCAATTGTTCCACAGGGCTGGCCATCGGCTCCGGCACAAGCAGGTCAAACCGCTCCATCAAATCCAAAACCCGGCAAACACGGATGAAGCCAGCCAGCCGGGGCGACACACCCCCGGATTCCAGGCGTTGCACCGTGCTTTTTGAAACCCCGGCCTGTTCAGCAAGTTGAACCTGGCTGAGGTTCTTTTCCAGCCGCACCAAGGCAAGACGGCGCCCGATCTCCCCCAGAGCCGCCGCATCAGTGGCTTGTTTTGAAAACTTCATAACGCATCAAATGTGATGCATAATCGAGTATTTGTCAATCAATGATTCTTTTATGATGCTTTATGAAAATGGCATTCAGGCTTCATGCGAGGCTTTGCTCTTTACCGGCGGGAGATTTTGCTGCCAGCGTGGTATTGCCCCAGTCACAATCCCTTTCAACAGGCACCCGGGGCTGGGCGATGGAGCTTGGCTCCTACTTTTGAAGGACATTGACCCTGGCAGGGGGCAAATTGAGCCAGACAATCTTGGAGGCCCTGAGTTTGAATGTTGAGGAACCCCGGGACCGGCGTTTGTGAATCTGGTAGGAATATTGGACCCAGGTGCCTTGAGGCTCAAGGATGGATCGGATTTTTTGCGCCAGGGCTTCGGCCTGCTCGTGTTTGAAATTCACCAGTGGAAGACTTGAAATGATGGCACCCACGGAACAGACCGGGCAGGGCAATTCAGCCAGCAAAACATCCAAGGACCATGCGTCACCGGCAATGATTTGGGCCTTGGGAAAACGTTTTCGCAGCAAATTGGCCAGGGTGGGATTGTGCTCGATGGCCACCAAACGGTCCTCGCGGAGGCCTTGTTTAAGCAGGGCTTCCGTTACTGCGCCAGTGCCAGGGCCCAATTCCAAAACATAACTATTGGGATCGCGAGGGAGCCAGCGAGCCATGGTCATGGCCAGGCGCGGTGAACTGGGAGCCACCGCGCCGGTGCGCTGCGGGTTGACGATCCATTCGCGCAAAAAAAGCGTGGAATCGCTCAAGGCCGCCATCCATTTATTAGCCATGGTCAAAATGATCCAAACCCCAAATGGCCCCCAAAATGCGCCAAGTGCATAAGCAAAAGGGGCACCGCGTGAAATATCAGGGGCGGAAATTAACAAATCAAGGCTTTAGGTGCCACATAAATTTACGTTACAAAAACAGGCCGGAAGCGGCATAGGGGCGGCTGTCGGCACAAAAACCAATTACAGAAAAAACCGGCACCCGAAACGAGGATGTGCCGGGGTTAACGTTCCCGTGGGATTGGGTTTCTAGAATTTTGGCCAGAGCCGCTTTTCTAGCCGTCCAATCGTCCCAACTTGCGGACCATTCCACTCCCTGAAAGCGAGCTTGGGCTTGGTTCCATTGTTCAGACAGGATTTGGTAAACCTTCCTGGCCTCGGTTATTTCCCCATATTTGACGAGGTCCTC
>DAIDJC010000100.1 GCA_027451565.1 Limisphaerales bacterium
GGAATTGGCCAAGGGCAAATCCCTGCGTGGTGCCATCGAGGCCGGTTACAGCCGCGCCTTCGGCACGATATTTGATTCCCACGTCACCACTCTTATTTCGTCCGTCATCCTCATCTGGCAGGGCACGGGCGAGATCAAGGGTTTCGGTGTCACCCTCACCATCGGCGTGGCGGCCAGCCTTTTCACCGCCCTGGTGGTGACCCGGCTGCTTTTCAATTTCCTCGTGGACCGCGGATGGTTGAAATCCCTCTGGATGTTGCACATCATCAAAAGTTCCAATGTGAATTTCATGCTGGTGGCGCGGCCCTTGTTTGTGGTGACCTGGCTGTTCGTGGTGGTTTCCCTGGGCTTCGGCGTGACGAGGGGATCCAAGCTGTTTGGCGTGGATTTTCTGGGCGGGGACAGCACGGTGTACAGTTTCACCCAAAAAATGGGCGTGGACGAGATTCGGTCCGCGATTCTCGCCTCCGGCGAGCGGGACGCCCAGATCCAGTATCAAAAGGATGCCGGTGGCAGCGGCGCCCAGACACTGCGCGTGACCACCTCCAGCGGGTCTTCGGACAGGGTTCAAAAAGCGTTGGAACAGGCTTTTCCGCAGGCCCATTTGGTGGCCATTGGCAAACAGCAGGTCGGTGCGGTGATGGGCGAGGAAATCCAGCATTCCGCAGCCGTGGCGGCCTTGTTCGCCATGTTGGGAATCCTGTTTTACGTGGCGTTCCGCTACGAATTCTCCTTTGCCGTGGCGGCCGTGGTGGCCGTGCTGCACGACGTGCTTTTCACCCTGGGCGCTTATTGCATTGCCAATGCGGTTTCAGACCGGCAGTTTAATGCCACAGTGGTGGCCGCCGTCCTCACCATCATTGGATTTTCGATCAACGACAAAATCGTGATTTTTGACCGGATTCGCGAGGATTTGAAACTCGGCATGCGGGGTTCCTTCAAGGAAATCATCAACCGTGCGCTCAACCAGACCCTCAGCCGGACCATCATCACCAGCGGCACGGTTTTCCTGGCGACCCTGTCCCTGTTTATTTTTGGCGGCGGTGTCATCAATGATTTTGCCTTCACCTTCCTGATTGGAATCATTGTCGGAACCTATTCCTCCATCTACATCGCCAGCGTGATAGTGCTCTGGTGGCACAAGGGAGAACGGCCCAACCTGGCGGCCACGCCGGCAGTCACAGCCCAGGGTTCGTTGAAGGTGTGAGGACCGCATGCAAGGGATGGGACATCAACTTTTCCCATTTCCTTGTGATCTGGCCGGGGGTTGGAAGCGCTTCGCCGCTGCCTGCGGACGGGTTGGCTTCATTCCTTCAATCAGGAAAACCTGATTCCGCCATACTTGCGCATGAAGTACCGATGGCGGGTGGCTCCAGATAGAAAAGACCTGGTTCAAAGCCTGGGGCGGGACCTGGGGTTATGCCCCATTCTAATCCAATGCCTTGCCAACCGGGGAATGACGGATGCCACCATCATTGGCAGGCATTTAAACCCTCTTTTGCAGAGCTTGGGCGATCCTTTCATTCTACCCGGGATGGGTGCCGCAGTGGACAGGCTTGTTCTGGCGAGGCAGTTTTCCCATAGAATCGTTCTCTTTGGGGACTATGACGTGGATGGCGTGACCTCCGTCGCCCTGCTTTATGAGTTTTTAAGCCATTTTGGCTGGCGCTGCGAATATTACCTTCCCAACCGAATGGAGGAGGGTTACGGCCTCAGTCGCGAGGGGGTCGAGAATTGCCTGCGCCATTTTTGCCATGAGACAAACCCCATCCAGGTGCTCTTGGCGGTGGATTGCGGGTCCACGGCCGTGGCTTCGGTGGATTGGTTGAAATCCCAAGGAGTGGATGTCCTGGTGTTGGATCATCACCAGATTTCCCAGCCCAGGCCGGATGCCATGGCACTGGTCAACCCTTTGGGCGCCGAAGGCCCCATGAATCCCGAAGGGGATGGAACCGCCTATTGTTCAGCGGGATTGGCGTTTAAGATGGCTCATGCCGTGCTCAAGCGGGGCCGCCAGTTGAAATGGGAGGGCGCCGAGAATTATGACCTGCGTCCGCTGTTGGACTTGGCCGCCTTGGGAACCATCGCAGACCTGGTGCCACTAACCCGCGAAAACAGGGTTTTAGTCAAGTCCGGTCTTGAACGATTGAGCCGCACCACCCGACCGGGCTTGGTGGCGCTTAAGGAGATCGCAAAAACCTCCAATCCATTGGAGGTTTATGATGTGGCATTTCAACTGGTGCCCAGACTCAATGCCGCCGGGCGGCTGGAATCCGCCATGGAATCCCTGGAATTGCTTTTGGAAACGAATCCTGCCGGGGCCATGGCCCGGGCGGCGAAGCTGAATGAACAAAACCAAAAGCGGCAAAACTTGGAAAAAACAATTGTGGACGAGGCGCTTGTATTGATCCGGGCCAAGCACAAGGAGCGGAATGACCTCGTGATTGTTGAGGGTCGGGAAGATTGGCACATTGGAGTGGTGGGTATTGTGGCATCCCGGATTGTTCAGGAATTTCATCGGCCTGCGTTGATCCTGGGGGGAGACCGGGGGGAGTTGCGCGGGTCCGGGCGCTCCATAGAAGGATTTGACCTGGCTCAAGCCTTGGTGCAATGCCGCCATTTGCTTTCACGGCATGGGGGTCATGCCATGGCTGCCGGTTTGGCTCTATCCCCAGTCCATTTGGAAGCCTTTCGCGAAGCCATGAACCACCTGGCCCGCCAATCCCTGAACAGCGAACAACTCCAACCAGTCCTGCGGTTGGATGCAGAAGTGCGGTTGGATGAATTGACATGGGAAAACCTGGCTGAATTGGATCGTCTTAAACCCTTTGGCCAGGGGAATCCCCCGGTCCAATTATGTGTGCGCGGGGTCGTTTCGGCACGGTCCATGCTGCGAATGGGCAAGGAAAAGCAGCATTTGAAATTCCATGTCACCGACGGCCAAACCACGCACGAAGCAGTCTGGTGGAATGCCAGGCAGGGCACGATTCCATCAGGCCCTTTTGACCTGGCCTTTGCCCCTGCGCAGAATGAATTTCAGGGTCGTCGAACGGTTCAGCTCAAGGTGTTGGACATCGCGGAACATCAGGTCCTGCCCCAATAAGACAATTCCTCACTTTTTCAGCCGGGCCCAAAAAAGCGAAAGGGAATTTGGGATGCGGCTGGCTTGCTGCGGACGATAGCTTTTCCAACCGCGATGAAACCTTGATCAGCCCGGATACGTCTTGACCACTATATGCTCAAACCATTGTCCAGCGACAAATGGAATTATGAGATGGCCGCCCATCTTCTGAACAGGGCTGGTTTCGGGGGCACCCCGGATCAAATAGGGCGTCTCGCCGACATGAGCCATGATGCGGCGATTGCCTCGCTTATAGATTACGAAAGCATTCCTGATCCCACTCTGAACCCCGATTGGGCGCACCCCAACCCGGATGAGGTTCGGCAGTTGCGCGAAGCCATCAAGGCGGCGGCCACGCCCGAGGAAAAGCGCCAGATTCAGCAGGCTTCCGATAAATTGGAGCAGCAGCGCATGTTGGAACTGCGCGGATGGTGGATGCAGCGAATGGCCCGGGGCCCGCGTCCTTTCCAGGAAAAAATGGTTTTGTTCTGGCACGGCCACTTTGCCACCAGCGTGGAAAAAGTCAGGAACCCCTATTACATGTGGCGCCAGAATGAGCTGTTCCGCAGGCTGGCCACCTCCAACTGGGAGTTTCTCCTCAGGGAAACCGGCCAGGACCCGGCCATGCTCATCTGGCTGGACCAGGCCCAAAGCCGCAAGCAGCATCCCAATGAGAATTTTGCCCGTGAAGTGATGGAGCTGTTTGCCCTTGGCGAGGGGCACTACACCGAGCACGACGTCACCGAGGGCGCCCGCGCACTCACCGGATGGTCCCTGGACCCCCAGACCCAGCAGTTCATTTATCGTCCATTCATTCATGATAACGGCCAAAAGACGTTCCTGGGCGTCACCGGCAACCTGAATGGAGACGATGTCATCGCCATCATCGTCCGCCAGCCCCAGGCGGCCCGGTTTATCACGGCCAAGCTCTGGAATTATTTTTCCGGCCAGGTCCCGGATGATGCGTTGAATGACGCGCTGGCGGCGGAATTGAGGGCGCATGACAACCAGTTCAAGCCTTTCCTGCGCACCCTGTTCCGCTGCGAGGAGTTTTACGGCGGGGATATCGTTCGCAACCAGGTCAAAAGCCCCGTCCAGTGGCTCATTGGCAGCGTAAGGATGCTGGAAAGCGACCTGCCGCCCACGTTGATAAGCTGGGGCATGCTCAGGCAATTGGGCCAGGATTTGTTTGCGCCTCCAAATGTGAAGGGCTGGGATGGGGGCATCACTTGGATCACCACCAACACCTTGCTGGCCCGTTACAATGACGCCCAGTCCCTGGTCCAGGGCACCCTGCCGCCGCTCCATGCCGCCGATCTCGCCCGCAAACAGGGCGGGGCAAACGGCCAGCGCCTTGAACGCGCCATGAAGCGCATGCGCATGGGAGGGGTGAACGTGGAAAAAATCCTCACCCCCGACGAGAGGCAGGACAACGCCATTTTGATTTCTTCCCTGCAACACCGGCTGTTTCAAGGCTCCCTGAGCCTGAACCAGCAGGAAGCCATCCAGCAATTCCTCGATTCCAAAACCAAAATGTCCGACGCGGACATCACCGAGGCCATACGCCTGATGATGTCCACGCCGGATTACCAAGTCACATGAGGTTCCCATGAAAAATGAAATCACACTTCAAACACGCCGCGAGTTTTTGCGGACCACCGTCCTGGGCAGCGCCCTGTCATGGACCGTTCCGGCGTTTTTGGCGGATACTTTCTCCGCCTTGCAGGCCAGGGCCGCGGATTCGGCCACGCAAATCAACACCGGCAAGGACTCCACCATCCTCGTCGTGCTGCAGATGGCCGGCGGGAATGATGGCATCAACACCATCGTGCCCTACAGCAGCGATGATTACCACCGGGCCCGTCCGAACCTCGGGCTAAAGCAGAACCAGATCATCCCGGTGAATGATGACATTGCGTTTCATGGATCCCTGGCGGGTTTTAAGAGCCTGTATGACGGGGGGCACCTGGGAGTGATTCAAGGCGTGGGCTATCCCAACCCAAACCGGTCGCATTTTCGTTCCACGGAAATATGGCAGACTGCGAGCGATTCCGACCGGGTGGAGAAATACGGGTGGCTGGGGCGGTATTTTGACAACGCCTGTTCCGGCGCGGACCCCACCGTGGGCGTGACCATCGGGAGCCAGTTGCCCGAGGCGTTTTTTGCCCGCATGCCCAAGGGCATTTGTTTTAACAACCCCCAGGATTATCGTTTCATGCCCGCCGGGCCTGGATCGGAAGAATCTTTTCGCAAACTGAATGAACTGGAAAATTCCAGTCCGCTGCCTGATGGCGGGCCGGCCATGATGGATACTCCATCGGACGGTTCCAATTCCGGGGGCAGCATCGGGGCACTGCCCGCGGGAATGCCTATGACCGGCGGGCGGGCCATAGATTTCATCACCCGCACTGCCTTGGATGCGCAGATGAGTTCAGACCAGGTCCGCGGGATCGCGGCGCGCGTGCAAAACCAGGCGGTTTATCCATTCTCACCACTGGCCAATTCCCTCAAGCTGGTGGCCCGGCTCATTGGCGGCGGAATGGCCACCCGCGTTTATTATGTTTCCCAAGGCGGTTACGACACCCATACCAACCAGATCAGTTCCCAGCAACGATTGCTCAAGGACTTGGGAGATTCCACCAAGGCTTTCGTGGATGATATGCGCGCCCAGGGCAATTTATCCCGTGTGCTGATCATGACATTCAGCGAGTTTGGCCGCCGGGTTTCTGAAAACGCCAATGGAGGCACTGATCATGGGGCGGCAGCGCCCATGTTTGTGGTGGGGGATCGGATCAAAGCCGGGCTGTTGGGTCGTTACCCCAGCCTGGCTCCCTCCGACTTGTTTGAGGGCGACATCCGCTACAACGTGGATTTCCGGAATGTGTATGCAGGCATCCTGGAAAATTGGCTGAAGACGCCCAGCGCCCCCATACTGGGACGATCCTTTGATCCGTTTCAAATCGTTTAAACCCGAAAAACGAAATTCAAAAGGCCCATCCGCTCCAGCATCTTGCCGCGCCTTGACCTTTTAAATTTCGCTTTTCGCGTTAAACCCACGCCGTTTCCATTCCGGCCCAAGGCGCATTTTCCATTGGTCGTGCCTGTTTGCGACAATAGCGCCGACGCTTCAATTTTTAAGGGATAACAATCCTATTTTCAATTTGCAGGATTCGACCGGTTTAAATTCTGAAATGGCGGGACGAATTGTTCCAAAATAATTGTTGCTCTGGAGGAGGTGAAGAGCGGAAAAAAGATTCGTTGTGCCAAAAGTCGGTAGGGATCCTTGTTGCTGTTCATCGCACCCGCCCCAACCCGCACGGCCTCTTGAAAATTTTCCCTGCCGCCTCAAAATGGGCAAAAACCACCAGCCGCAATTCTTGATCCTTCTCACCCAAAATCTCATGGCCTTGCTCACCGGAATTTCCCGAATCAATGCCAGGGCAATGGCTTCCAATTCTTGCGTCAACCTCCGCCAAGCGCCATGATCCGATGAAACGTTTTTTTCAAAATCGCAATTGATTGACGATTTAACCCGTTTGTTCCAGTTTATTCGTTGAAAGCGTCAAAGTTCCTAAAACATAAACCGGCCAAAAAGCTCCGACCATGAACCGCACCAATGGCACAGCGCCGCCGAAGAACCGCCCTTGGACCCCGGACGAGGATCGGTTATTGGGAACCAAACCAGATCGTGCACTTGCCAGAAAATTTGGTCGCACCACTGCTTCCGTTGCGGCCAGGCGGCATCTCAAACACATCAGCCTCATCAAAAAGTGGAGACCGGAAGACGACAAACTTCTTGGTGGTCGGCCGGACGCGCAAGTCGCCATGTTGCTCAAACGGCCCCGCTATCAAGTGGCCTATCGGCGACGCCAGCTTGGCATTGCATTCAAGCATCCCGATTATAAACAGTGGAAACCCGGCGAGATTGCCATGCTGGGCAATCACCCGGACCGCAAAGTGGCCGAATTGACGGGCCGCACGGTTAAGAACGTGCGTCACAAGCGTCTGAAACTTGGAATTCCCTTCTTCAATCCGGAATTTCATCCGTGGACGCGTGCGGAAGACGAATTATTGGGGACCATGCCGGACGCGGAATTGGCAGAGCGAATTGGCCGAAGCGTTGTTTCCGTTCTTAAACGCCGCAACCGGCTTGGCATTCCCAATGGTTCGCCGGCGCGTCATGTCTGGACGCAAAAACAACTTGCCCTGTTGGGTGCCATGTCCGACCGGAACGCTGCGGAACAAATAGGCTGCCCGGAATACGTGGCAACCTTCAAGCGCCGGTCCCTGAATATTCCCGCGTATGTTGGTCCTAAAACATCGTGTGTCTCTTGGAAGGAGGATGAACTCCGATTGCTCGGAATGATGCCGGACGCTGAAGTCGCCCGCCAAATTGGTCGTTCAGTCCTCGCTGTCACCCAACGCCGCGAATTGCTTTACATCCCCAAAGCCGATCCCAAGTTGCGGGGTTGGACGGAGGATGAAGAAAAATTGCTTGGCACGCGCCCCGACCGGGAAATCGCGCAGCAGTTAAATCGCACGTTGGGCGGCGTCTCGCATCACCGCGTCCGGCTGAAAATTCCGCCGTGGCGACCACGTTAAACCAAAAATCCAAAATGAATCGCATCTACCAAGGCCGCGTCAGCAATGTGAAAATTCCTGATGGCAAAGACGAACAGAACAATACCAAATGGAAGCCGCTCGAAAACTGGCCTGAAAAACTCTGGCAGCACCACGAACTTTTTCAGGACGCAGTTAATTACTACATCGTCGCACTGGCGTCGCTGGGGTCATCGCCCGAAAGCAAATTGACTCGTTTGAGTGAACTCCTAAAACCTGTTTGGGAGAGATTTAACAAAAAGGGCCAACGTCGTCAGGGAATGCGCGATTCCTTGCAGCGAGCTTGGCAGTTGGAACAACCGCCAACTCTGGTCGAAGCGGTCGAGCGATTCCGTCAACCGTTGGTAAAGAATGAAGTCCGGGCGGAAGAAATGGAATTGGCTGGAGAGTCTTTGGCCGTTGACTTAGGTGGTGAGGGCTCAATTCAGCAGGGCGGAATCGAATACTGGCCCTACTTCTGTCAAAGTGGATTCAAACGAGGGGTGACGTTCCCTCGTGAGGCCGCGCAACTTGCCAAAGAAAAAGCAGTAAAGCAGGTTGCTCGGTTGGTATGGAACTACAAAGCAGAAACTCATATTGTCCATATCCACCGCGCATTAAAACAGTCCCATTTTTGCAACGTGTCAGGAAGTGGAAAAGTTCTCATGGAAGATAGAGCGAGGGAAGTATTCAAAGACGCATTAAAGGAGTTGGAAGCCGCTGGTCACATCACCGCGAAACAGCATGAGTTATTCTCTGCCAAACTGGAAAGCAAAGTGCCTGAAGTGCCAGAGTATGCGGGTGGGAGCATCAACAAGGATGCACTAAAGGAGCGGTTTTACGGTTTTCTTATCTTCAAGTACCTCGCACCCGACATCGAAGGTTTACGAGTTCTGCGAAGCACCTATGATAAACCTGTTAAGAAGCAGGTGGGGAAAAAGAAATATCCCACCGAGAAAGAGAAACAGGAATCCAGGCTTGTTTCGCTTGGAGAAGATCCAATCAAAATGGTGCGTAATCGTTCAAGGATTGTTTTTCGCGCTTTCACGGCCCTACCGCTTTGGCGAAGCCAAATTTTGTCTGATGAACTCCACGAGAGATCGGCCTACTCTCATGATCTTATTGCTGGCGAGTCTCATCAGGTAGCTTGGAAAGAGTTCGATGTCGCCGCCTTTAAGGAAGCTTTGAAGGTCTATAACCAATTTCAGCAGAACGTGGAAAAACGCGAAGACAAGCTGAACGCGTTTGCCACGAAGCTGCTCATTATGGATGGTGAACGGGCAATGGAGGCTTACGCCAGCGAGATGGACAAGGTATTGCGAGAACGTCTCGAAAAAATATGGCGGGAGAGCAAAGGCAAACCCAAGGCACCGACAAATGATAGCGGCGAAGAAACCTCACTGCCCCAGTTCACTGGCGATGCCCGCATTGACCGCCTGCGCCAAATCATCAATGACGATCTTGCCGAAGAATACCGCCTCACCGACGGACGCAAGACCGCATACGGACTTCGCCGCCGCACCATGAAGGGATGGAGCGAAGTAAAACGGAAGTGGCAGAGTCATGTGAAATCCGGCGAGAAGTTTTCCGATGAAAAGCGACAGAAACTAAAAGACGTGCTGGATGAAATGCGCGGTGGTGAGAAGCGGGAGCAAGTTGGCTCTCACAAATTGTTTGAAGCTCTTCTCACTGATGACGCAGCCTGGAGCATCTGGCGTGAGCCAGATGAGAAACTTCAAGAGCAGATCAACAAAAATGAATGGGCTTCTGACCCGCTCGAAGCATTTCGAGAATACTGCGAAATCAGGGAAGCAATGGAAGAGGTCTCCGCCCGTCCGCTCAACTTCACGCCAGCGGATGCGCGCTATTCACGGCGTCTGTTTATGTTCACGGATGTGTGCAGCTTTGGGAAGAACAGCGGGGATTACAAACACGATACCAAGGAACTCGCGGTCACCGTCCCCGTGGCGATTCGTGACGCTGTGGGAAAGTTTGCCGTTCAACGTTGCCGTTTGGCGTATTCGGCGCCGCGTCTGTTGAGAGACCGTATTCGCGCAGAAGATGGTAGCTATGTTCAGGACTGGACGCAGCCGATGATGAAAGCGCTGTTCGGCCACAGCGGCGATGCAGCCAATCCGCAGGATCTAAAGGACGCAGCGGTTCAGCTTATGCCGGATTATGACGCCATAGGAAAACCTCGGGTGCTGCTAAACTTCCCATTGTCTTTAACGCCGAAGCCCTGCTGGGAGAAGGTCTATGAAAAACGGCAACAGAAAGGGCTGTTTGCCGTCCGATATAGCAAAAAGGACAAAAAGAAAGAGAAGCCCCTGAACGGAGGTATCTGGGAATCAAACTTGAGGACGTTTTGGGAGGGTGATAACCCCAAGAAGCGAGACTTTCTTTGCTGGCCAGAAGACGACCGAAAGAAACCAGATTGGTCAAAGGGTGATTGGTGGGAAAAGCTTGCAAGTTTCCGCGTCTTGGCTGCCGACCTTGGAACACGACATGCCGCCAGCATCGCAATTATTGAGTGCAGCATGGAACAAAAAGGCACTGCCCGCTTCATCGGCAATGTGATAGGTAAAAACTGGTTCGCGCAATATCGTTCCGGGGCAATCCTTCGGTTGCCGGGAGAAAACGCCAAAGTGCTGCGTCTTGAAAGTCGGCTGGATAAGGATGGACTCG
>DAIDJC010000101.1 GCA_027451565.1 Limisphaerales bacterium
ATGGCATTCTTGCGGGATGCAGCCCCAACCCGCCCCCGCCCAAGCCGACTTGATTTAAAAACAGGTTGCCAAATGGTTGACACATGGATTTCATTATTCACATGGGCAAAACGTTGACCAAGGCTGCGCCGGTAAAGGCGGAACTGGTGACTTTGCGCGACCGACTGGCGCACTTCCGCCAGCAGCACAAGGCGTGGAACGCCCCCGGCCATCGCCTCCGTATCGCGCTGGACAAACTCCGCACCCTGGACCGCGTCCGCACCATCGAAAGCCACGCATGAGCGCCGTCATCCATCGTCATCCCCGTTTCGCGGAATTGCGCGACCTGTTCCGCGCGCATCCCGAATGGTTCGGCGCATGGCATGGCACGCTGTTCCGTTTTCAGACCGTGGATTTTCCAACCTCCAAAGACATCTTGAGCGGCAAGGGCGCGTCGTGGCGGGGTGGTCGCTGGAATTCGCCCGGCATCGCCACGCTTTACGGCAGCACCACGGACAACGCGGCGCTGGAAGAATGCAAAGCCCATGACCGCTATTACGGCGTGCAAACCAAATGTCCGCGATTGCTCGTCGCCATCGAGTCGCAACTGACGCGGATGCTCGACCTGACCGCGCACGCCACCCGGCGTGCGATGGGCGTGACGCTGGCCGAACTCGGCGCGGAAGATTGGCGCAAGTTGCAGGCCGCTGGAAATGAAAGTTTCACTCAGGCGATTGGCCGTGCCGTGGCCGCCGTCGGTGGCAGCGGTCTGTTGTCCCGTTCCGCCGCCGTGCCGCGCGGCGTCAACGTGGCGATTTTTCCCGGCGTATGCGCCGCCGACCATCTGGAGGTGGTGGACGGCGCGAAGCTCAAGAAATTGGGTGTGAAAACGAAGGCGTGAAAATAAGGGGTTGACACCTGCAATAATGCATGTTATTATGCAGGCAAAAGTATATGCCAGTCATTGCTAAAAAATTCAAGGCCGCGCATCCGGCGTTGAACACGTTCCGCTTCAGCCACCGGGGCGCGAAGGATTACGCCGGTCTGTTGCAGCATTATCGCATGACGTTCAATATGCCCCAGCCCATCGTGGTGCGGCTGACGGGTTTCTCGCCGCGTTCGGTCGCCAAGTGGAGCGAGGGGATTTTGCCCTCACCCAAACAGGAAAAGGCGCTGGTCGAAATGGATCGTCTGCTAGACGCGCTCGCGCGCGTCATGAAACCCGCGCAGGTGGGTCAATGGCTGAAGTCGCCCAACCAGGCGTTCGACGGCTCGACGCCGTTGCAAATCGTGGAGCGTGGTGAGATTGACCGCCTCTGGCACATGTTGTTTGACTTGGAATCCGGCCAGCCGGGTTAGCCTCGTTAAGGGCCAGGGATGAAGCTCACCCAGATTCAACTCCGGGATTTCCGCGCCTTTGCCGGCGGGTTGGCCTTTTGAATGTATCCATCCCCCGGAACCCCGTCTAGTCTGGAGGCCGTGGAGCATGGCATTCTTGCGGGATGCAAACTCATCTCATACGAATGCAATCGAATGCGGCCCAGCGTGAAAGGATGAAAGGATTGTGACCGCCTGCCGGTAATCTTCGCTGACCCAAACGCAGTCCGCCCGCCACGCCCGTGAACGGCAATATTTTATTTTCACCCGGGATGGCTTTGGGTAATCTGCCCTTCCTTGACAGCAGACCCCTGATCTTTCGTGACGGATTTATTGAACAATTTTCTGGAGCGGACCCGCCAAGCCAAGAAAGTCATGGTGTTGGATTTGGGGTTCCTGGGCGATACCATCCACTTGTTGCCCGCGCTGTGGATGGTGCGGCAGGCGTACCCCAAGGCAGAACTCCACGTTGCCGTGGCTTCGCATGTGGTTTCGGTCATGGATTGTGTCCCGTGGGTGAATCAGGTCTGGGGTTACATGCGGTACCCCCGCCATGCCACCCTGCGTGAAAACTGGCGGATGGTCCGCCGGTTGCGCCGGGAGAAATTCGACGTGGTGATCAACCTCAACGGGTCGGACCGCTCCAGTTGGCTGACTTTTTTAAGCGGGGCGCGGGAGCGCCTGGGCCGCATGCCGGATGATGGCGGACCGCTGTTTTGGAAGCGGATGTTTACGGCTCACGTGAGCCATCCCAGTGACCGGGAACCCCTTTACAAGCAACGCTGCCAGTGCCTGCTCCAGGCGGGATTTCCGGCCACCCCGGTCGGGTTCCATGTTTCCATTCCCCTCTCGGCCCTGGATGGGGTGGACATCCGGCAATCGGAAGCAGGCGCCTACCTGCACATCAGCCCATTCACCACTGCGGACCACAAGGAATTGCCGCCCGCGCAAATAGCCGGACTGATCGCTGCGCTGGCGCAGGCGCATCCGCGTCTAAAAATCGTCCTTTCCTGCGGCTCTTCACCGCGTGAACTGGCCAAATTGAAGGCCCTGTTGCCCCTGCTCCATGCCCCTCCGTGGCGGGTGTTTCCCGGCAACTTGAATCTCCTGCAACTGGCTGCGGTCATCCGTCATGCCGCCCTCCATTTGTGCGGAGATACCGGCACCTTGCACCTGGCGGTGGCCGCAGGCACTCCCGTGCTTGCCTGGTTCTGGCCCAACCCATCCATGAAAATCTGGCTCCCGGACCAGGGACCCTGCAGCGTGGTCACCGGATCCAATCTCCCGGGCCAGCCCTTTCTCAACGGTATTTCAACCGATTCCCTGGTTCAAATGAGCCGGAACTTGCTTGCCGCCCGACAAACTGAAAAAATGCAGCTCCCTTGATCATGGGCAAAAAATTACCGGTTTCCGTCTGTCTCGTCGCCTCCAATGAAGGCCGCCGAATCGGCCGCGCCCTGGATGGTGTCAAAGATTGGGCGGGCGAAATCGTGGTTCTCCTCAATCATGACGTTCAAGATGACACGGAAACCGTGGCGCAAAATTGCGGGGCAAGGACGTTTCGCGAGCCTTGGAAGGGATTCATTGGGCAAAAGAATTCCGTGCTTGATAAGTGCACCCAGCCGTGGGTTTTGAACCTGGACGCCGATGAGGTGCTGTCTGACGACCTGAAGCGGGAAATACACGCCCTGCTCCAGTCCGGCTCCCCGGCCCATGACGCCTACGAATTCCCCCGCTGCACACGGTACTGCGGACGCTGGATCCGGCATGGAGACTGGTACCCGGACCGGGTTCAACGACTCTGGCGCCGCGGCCAGGCACGCTGGACAGGCTTGGAACCCCACGCACGACTCGAAGTCCGGGGCACTCTGGGCCGTTTGAAATCAGACCTGCTCCACTATACCAACGACAGCATTGCCCACCACCTCTCCAAAATCGCGCCTTACCACGCCGACTTCATCCAGCAACAGATCGCCCGCGGCAGGCCGGTGAATGGTTTCGAATTGGTCATGCGTCCGGCATGGCGGTTTTTCCGCGCCTATATCCTGAGATGCGGCTTTTTGGATGGCTGGCAGGGCTATTACATCGCCCGGTTCAACAGCTTTTCCACTCTCACCAAGTATGCCATGACCCTTGAGGCGCGGGCCCGTCTTAAAGCCAGCCATCCATGAAGGTCTCCCTCGTCATCAGCACTTTCAACCAAGTCCAGTCCCTGGACAAGGTCCTCCAGGGCGTGCTGCTGCAAACCCGTGTGCCAGACGAAATCCTCATTGCCGACGATGGTTCTGACCCGCCCACCGCAGACTTGATCCAAAAATTTGCCGCTCATGCCCGGACTCCCCTGCATCATGTCTGGCAACCTCACCAGGGCTTTCGCAAAACCATTATTCTAAACCAGACCCTGGCCAGGTCCCGGGGCGAATACCTCATTTTCACTGATGGCGACTGCGTGCCCCACCCGCGCTTTGTTGAGGACCATGTGGCTCTGGCCGAACGCGGTTTCTGGGTCCAGGGCCGGCGTTGCTTTGTGCTGGAACCGCATGTGCCCGCTTTTTCCCCCGGCCTCATCCCTCCCTGGCGATGGATGCTTGCCGGCCGGATCAGCGGCGCGGCCAAAGGCATCCGCCTTCCCTGTCCTCTTGTCCGGCGGGATACCCGCCAGCGTGGAATCATTGGCTGCAACATGGCTTTCTGGCGCGATGACCTCCTCGCCATCAACGGCTACGATGAAGATTACTCGGGATGGGGGACGGGCGAGGATTCAGACGTGGGCTCGCGGCTATATCACCTCGGCAGGATGCGAAAATTTGTTTATGGTCGGGCCATTATTTTTCATTTAAACCATCCACCGGCGCCCAAAGGCCATCACTCCGCGAGCCTTGAAAAGCTTCAGGAGACGCTCCGGTCCCGCAAAATCCGCTGTCTCAACGGCGTGGACAGGCATTTGAACGCTCAAAATCCCGCACCAGGTTGAGCCGCATCCGTTCTGTTTCATCAACCACCAGGGATCGCCAGGGATGCGGTCGTGGGCTGTTGAATCCGAAAAACAAAATTCAAAAGGCCAATCTGCCCCAACCCACCTGTCAGCCTGGTTTCCAGGCCCGGGATCAGGCTTCAGGCATGAAAAACCGGGTGTGGCGGGAGGTTATCACCGTCCGGTATCCCACACCGGATAAAAACTGGCACACCGGGCTGTCCTGAATTTTTTGGAAATCCTCCACTGCCAGCAATCTTGGCCGGTACCGCGCCCAGTCGTTGGAGCGCAGCACATTCAGATCGTGTCCCTCCGTGTCTATGGTCATGAAATCAATTTTGCGCCCCTCTTGAAAATGCTCCGACAGGATGGCCTTCAAAGTCCGGCAACGCACCTCGAGAGTGCGCAGCAGCGTGCCGCCCTCCCCGCTCGCGGCGCCGGCCCCGGCCAGCCGGTTGGTCTCTCCCGCACGCATGATTTCAAAGTTTTGCACCCCCTCCTCATCGCTCACGGCGCATTCCAGCACCACATCGCCGGGACGTCGTCGTCGAAAAAGCGTCACCACTTCCGGAACCGGCTCCACCACCACCCCGCGCCATCCCATGCGATAAAACAAATACGTGTTGGATATGCTCACCGGGTGAAAGGCCCCCACCTCCACATAGGTCCCCTTTTCTTCTGGAAGCAACGCCCGGGCAATCACATCCTCGCCCTCCTGCGCGTAGGTGAATTTGAGGCGCTTCCATTCCTGCTGCGTCACCCCGGCTTCACGGCGCGACAGGGTGGCCAAAAGTTGGCGGCGAAAGCTGAATCCCATGCGGCCGCCATCCTAACCGCATGCATGCGCATCGTCAATCCGCCCGCTGGTTTCCAAGCAATAAACTTGAATTCCAACCCGTTTTGCGCCATTGTGACGCGTCGTCAGGCCGCGCCCAGAATGAAAAAAATCCGCATTGATTTCTGCGATTTTTCGCCAAATTTCAATAAGAAGGAGTTTTACCTCTACAAACTCCTGGCCACACGCTTTGATTTGGAAATTTGCGACCAGCCGGATTTTCTGATCTATTGCTGCTACGGCCACGAACACCGACTCCACTCGGGGGTCCGCATTTTTTTCTCCGGCGAATCGGACCGCCCCGATTTCAATGAGTGCGATTATTCCATTGCCTCCATCAAACTCGACGACCCCCGCCATCTTCAATTTCCCCTCTATGTCATCTGGGGCGAGCCTGGCGAAATCATCAAAAAGCACGATGACCCGGAAAAACTGCTGGCAGCCAAGACCCGCTTTTGCAGTTTTGTGATCAGCGGTTACCATCCCCGCAAAAACCAGAACCGGGTGGATTTTTTCCACAAGTTATCCAAGTACAAAAAGGTGGATTCCGGCGGGAAAAAGTTCAACAACATCGGCGGCCCCATCCCCGGGGGCGCCCGCGGCAAAATTGAATTTTTGCGGCAATGCAAATTCAACATTGCTTACGAAAACCGCTCGCTGGCGGGGTACACCACCGAAAAAATATTCGAGCCGATGGTTTCCAGGTGCCTGCCCATTTATTGGGGCGACCCGGATATAAACCAGCATTTCAACCCCAAAAGCTTCCTCAACCGGGCGGATTTCCCCAGCGACGAGGCGCTCATCGAAAAAATCATCGAACTGGACCGGGACGACGCAAAATATCTTGAGTTCATGCGCCAGCCCTATTTTTACGGTGACAAGCCAAACACCTTTTTTGATCCTGCACGGACGCTTGATTTTTTTGAGCGAATTTTTTCCACGCCCATCACTCCTGTGGCCCGCAAACGCGGCAAATCCTATTTTTTTGGGCGTTGGATGCTGGTCAAAAGGCACCACTGGCAGCCCGCCCGTCCGCCCACCTGGACCTGACCGGATAAAGCAGCCGCCACCAAGAATTTTGAATGCACCTTATTGATCCCCGCACCCGGAGCCTTCCATCT
This sequence comes from Limisphaerales bacterium, assembly GCA_027451565.1. GTDB lineage: Bacteria > Verrucomicrobiota > Verrucomicrobiia > Limisphaerales > UBA11358 > UBA11358. The sequence continues at coordinate 6,287 of DAIDJC010000101.1, forward strand.
CCACCCCCGCCCTCCGGCGATTTTTCCGGAAGACTGGACGGCGTCATCATCCCGGTCTGGCGGGGCGACCTGTACCTGGCCAAAGCCTGCTGCGCCAGTGTGCGCGCATCCATGGGAAACATACCCATCACCCTCTGGGTGGATGGGCCTGAAACCGATACCCGCGAGCTGGAAAAACTTCCGGAAGTCCGCCGCATGGTGGTCCAGGAAGTGGCGGATCCGGAATCAGCACGGCTTTGTTCAGGAACGCCTTGGACAAAAATCCTGCTTTTCTGGCTCAGCCCCTACGAGCGGTTCCTTTGCCTGGATGCCGATTTGCTGGTGTGGGGCGACCTGCGGGCCTATGCCGACTTTGACCACTACGATTTCATCACCACGCTGCACAATGGCGTCAGCTTTGAATCCGAGGAGGAAGTCTCCCGCTCATCCTTTGATGTGGCGATGCTTAAAAAACTCGACCCACACCTGGACTGGAGGGGCAAGGGCGCGCCCAACACGGGGGTGTTCTTTGCACGCCGCGGCCTTTTTACCAGGGAATCGCTTCTGGACTTGAGAAAGTTGAATTGCTGGCCGTGCTATGAGGCCGGAGTTTTTCACTATTATTACTGGCGCGGTCTTCGCGATGGCCAGCCGCGCACCATCGCCCACAAAGTGCAATTGTTTCCCGCCGAACCCTCCTGCCAGCCGGAAGACCGGTTTCTTTGCCCGGAAAACCCCAGCCCCAGGGTGATCCACTGGATCACTCAAAAACCCAAATTAGGCCGGAATTTCAAGGCTTCGGATGATTTCCGGAGATTGTTCCTGAAAATGGCAGGATATCATTTTCTGCCCGGGCTGAGAATCTGGATGGAGGATGTGTCCGTATGGCTGGACCGGCAAAAACGGTCGTTGAGGAAGCGTTTCAAATAGTCCCAATCAGGCCATTTTCACTCTGTGCCCTTGCTTCTTTCCCCGGTCTGGCCGGGTCTTGCCATTCCCTGTTGAATCGCTACCATGAACGTCCTGGAAATTTCATGAGCTTCAAACGCCTGCTTAAATCTGTGGTTCGAGACCTGCTGCCCCATGCAGGCTTGGATTTTCGAACGCCTTCCGGCATCCATCTGCTTGTCCCGGATCGCGGGGCATGGAGTTCCACCGGGGAAATTTTCATCGCCCGCAGTTATGACGTGTTTTTTCCGCGCTTGGAACAGGTGCGTGGATGGGTTGACCTGGGCTGCAACCAGGGATTTTTTTCCTTCGCGCTGCTGGAGCATCTGGCGCGGATCAACAACAATGCGCAGCCTGAAACATGGGCTTGTTTGTTTGATGCCAACGAAACCTGCGTGGCCCGCGTCAACGATGCCATCACCCGCAACTCTCTTCAATCCCGCTGGAAATGTTCCCAGGCGGTCATTGGCCCGCCCAACTCCTTTGTGAACTTTGAACGCCACAAGGATTCCGTCCACTCCAACATTTTCTCGGTGGGGCGCAGTGACAAGGTTCTGTCCCTGCCCACCACCAACCTCACGGAATCCCTCGCTGGCCGGAAGGAATTTTTTGACCTGATCAAAATTGACATTGAAGGGGCGGAAAAGTTCCTCTTTCAACACCATTCCACCCTTTTAAACCGGTTTCGGTTTGGCATTTGTGAATGGCACTCGCCCCAGTTCAGCGGCCATGACCTGCTGGCCGCCATTGAAAAGGCGGGCTGGCGCGTGGTCCAATTTTGCTCCTCCACGGATCGCTATGACATCCAAAAGGGCCATTCCTGGGGTTCGCCTTTTGGCGTGGCGCTTTGGGAAAATCCAGCCCCAAGCCGTTGACCCAGCCATGGCGTCAACGGATCTTTCCTGCTTATGGCGGTGAAAAACATCCTGCTCATCCGCCTTAAGTCCATGGGGGATGTCATCCTCACCCTGCCTGCGCTGGATGTCGTGCGCGGCAATTTCCCATCCGCCCGCATCACTTATCTGACTTCCGCAGAAAACAGCGAGTTGCTCCAGGGTTTCGAGGGCCTCCACGATTCGTTGATTCTGAACAGAAACGATCTTCGGAGCAGAAACCCCATGCGTGTCACGCGCGAGGCTGCTTCCCTGCTTTACCGCCTCCGGGCCGGGCGCTTTTCGCTGGTGATAGATTTCCAGGGATACGGGGAAACGGCATGGCTGAGCCGTCTCACCGGCGCCCCGCAACGGTGGACCACTTTTCATCATCCACGCCGGTCCTGGGCCTATACTCTCAGCCAGCCATCCCGCTTGCCGCTTCATGCCGCGCAGGCGCACCTGGAATTGCTGCGGGGCGCAGGCCTGAAAATGGCTGGAATCCGAAACCATTTTTCCCTGCCCGCCTCCGCCGTCACCCAGGCCCAAGGATTGCTTGATGCCCTGGGCATCCGTTCCAGAATCCCTCTTCTGCTGATCCAACCCCTGACCAGTGGCGCGCACAAAAACTGGCCCCTGGACCATTATTTGGCTGTGGCGAAACATTGGCAAAAACAAGGCATGCAGGCGCTTTTTTTGGGCGGGCCCGCAGACCGCGCAGCGCTGCAACCAGTCGCAAATGCCGGCTTTGCCGTGGCCGCAGGCCAATCGCTCCTGGCCACGGCCGGCCTCCTGCAATCCGCCAGCTTTGTGCTGGGCGGCGACACCGGGGCCGTTCATCTGGCTGTGGCCATGGGCAAACCCGTGCTCATGCTCATGCGCCAGTCCGACCCCGGCAGCCCCATCCCTTTTCAACACCCTGACTGGACGCTCACCGCGCCCGGCCCGGATCGGATCGCGGAAATTCCCGTGGCAGAGGTCAACCTCGCCCTCGCCAGACGCCTCAGCGCACCAACCGGTAATGTTTCCGGTTGAATTGCCAGCCAAAGGTCCGCTCCAGCCACATCAGGCGACGGTGCTTTTTCTCGCGCGATGTCAAACGGTGGTTCGGATCCGCTTGAAATAAACCTTCCGCCCTCGGCAGCCATTCGCGTATGACTTGCGGATGCGCGCCCTGAAACAACCGCAGGACTTGCGGGTCTATCTGCCGGTAGTCCGCCTTGCTTTCCGCACGGTTTTGCCAGTATTTCAAAACCGCGGCGGATTTCATGTCCATCTGTTCCTCGCTCCGCACCCAGCCGTAATGATAAATCGTGGCCCCGGTCCTGGCCGCGCGCGGGTAACGCGCCTTTTTATGACCCTCCAGCACGTTGAAAAACAGCGCCTCGCTCGACCACGCCGGAATGGTGTTGCGAATGATCCGCACCTCGCTCCGATACCAGCCGGGCGACCACGCAGTGGTGTTCGCATTGCCGTAAAAATGAAGGTAATCAAACGCCAGCGCCTCCACCCGCTCATCGTCCAGATGCTTCTCCATGGCCAGCCGGATCTTCTCGGCATCCGCCTCGTGCACCACCTCGTCCGCCTCCAGGTAAAACGCCCAGTCTCCCGTGCAATTGAACAACGCAACGCTTTTTTGCTGGCCGTACACAAAACCCTTCACACTGTAATCCGGGCGGATTTTCTCATTCCATTGCGTCGGTATAATGCGGATTTTTGGGTCCTGGATTTCCTTCAACATGGACTCCGTGGCATCGTCACAAGGCCCCAAGGCAATCACAAATTCATCCACCAGGGGCAAAATGGAGCGGATGGACGGAACAAAAGGATATCCCAGCCTTTGTCCGTTGCGGAGAAAAGTAAACCCGCTGACTTTCATGCGTGGATCTTAACGAATCGCCGTCAATCGCCGAACAGTTTTTTAAGCTGCTCACGGGCCGCCGCCTCCCGGGAATCCGATTTGGCCCGCGGTTTCCACTCTTTCCGGGCAAATTCAAAATATTCACAGAAATTGCCCGCAGCCTTTTCCAGGACCGGCTCCGCCCGCCGTTCACGGCATTGCTGCGCCACAAGGGGATCATAACTCTGGCAATTCAGGCACACACGCAGGTCCGCCCGGCACTTCATGCAAACCTCCCCGCGCCCGGGATTGCCCGGCAGGCTCCAAGGCTCGCCACATTGATGACAATGACGTTTCATTTTTGATATGGACTTTTTGCGCCGCAAAAAAAACCGGCGATCTGCAGCGGGACAAAATGCTTCGCCTTGCCCCGTGCAATGGCAAGCCCATTTT
>DAIDJC010000102.1 GCA_027451565.1 Limisphaerales bacterium
CATGAACGCATGGTCCGCCAATCACCTGGACATAACCTATGGTTATGCCTCCGGGGAGGCTCTAAAATTGGATGCCCACGTTCCCTCCACCCCGGGTCCTCATCCGGTTCTGATCATCGTCCATGGTGGAGGCTGGTCTTCAGGGGACAAGGAAACGGACATCGTGCCGGTGCTGGCTCGCGCGGTGAATCAATTCACCTGGTTTACCATTAATTATCGCCTGGCTCCCACAAACCAATGGCCTGATTGTTACGAGGATGAGCTTGCGGCCATCCGTTGGGTGAAAAAGAATGCCGCCGCTTATGGAGGCGATCCATCTCATATTGCACTGATTGGCTATTCCGCAGGCGGGCACCTTGTCACCCTGGCTGGGACCCGGACGAATGAAGACACACGTGTGCAGGCAATCGTCGGATTTGCGCCACCCACGGAAATCGCCTTTGATGCCAAGCGACGCGGCAGTCTGGACAATTGGGTTTCCATGAAGTATTTGCTGGGCAGAAACGAATTGGACGCAGACACCCTGGGCATCATGGAAAAAATATCGCCTGTTTCCAACCTTTCGCCGGGTTTGCCCCCGTATCTTCTCGTGCAGGGGAGCGCTGACACCACCGTGCCCTACGATCAAACCGAGGATTTTGCAGCCAGACTCAAGGCATCCGGCAATTCCTGTGATTTCATCACCATACCAGGCGCGACCCACCGGATTCGCGGCTGGCAAACGAATCTTCCTGGCTGGGCCGATCAAGTGGCAGAATGGCTACGGGCCAAGTTGGATCCTGCTTTCAAGTGACAGTTAAACCGATAGCTCATTCTGAGGCTTCGGGTTTATTAGGTTTGAATTGGGCAGTGGGTATTGATTCTGGCTGGATAAAAGGATGACGTGATTTCGAAGGCGAATACCATGTAGTCGTTGAATCCAGGCCGCCGAGGTAGTACCAGGCGAAACCATATCAAACCTCGATGATTTTGGGCCTTTTGATTGAATGGGCCTGATCTTGACTCGCGGGAATATGTTTCTATCCTGTCTGGAGTTTTTTATGACAAATATTCAATCAATTGAGGCGCGTGAAATTCTTGATTCACGCGGTAATCCAACGGTGGAAGTGGACGTGACTTTGGAATCGGGCGCGGCGGGACGCGCAGCGGTGCCGAGCGGCGCCAGCACAGGCGAGCACGAGGCGATAGAGCTTCGGGACGGAGACAAGCAGCGTTTTCTGGGTAAAGGCGTGGTAAAAGCGGTCAAAAACGTCACTGACAAGATTCAGCCGGAGCTAATTGGCAAGGACGCGTTGGACCAACTGTCCATAGACCGAGCCATGTTGGAACTGGATGGCACGGAAACCAAATCCAAGCTTGGGGCCAATGCCATTCTGGCTGTTTCCCTTGCCAATGCCAAAGCGGCAGCAGCAGCCCTTGGCCAGCCGCTTTTCAAATATCTTGGCGGACCCAATGCCAAGGTTCTGCCTGTGCCCATGGCCAATGTGATCAATGGCGGCGCCCATTCAGATGCCCCCATTGATTTCCAGGAATTCATGATCCAACCCCACGGTTTTTCCTCCTTCAGCGAAGGGTTGCGGGCAATCACTGAAATCTTTCATGCCTTGAAATCTGTTTTGAAATCCAAGGGCCTATCCACCGCCGTGGGCGATGAGGGCGGATTTGCCCCCAAGTTGGATAGCGCCGAGGCCGCCATCGAAGTGATTCTTCAAGCCGTCAAAAATGCCGGGTACAAGGCCGGCAAACAGGTCAACCTGGCATTGGACGTGGCTTCATCGGAATTTTACACCGGAAACGAGACCTACGTATTCAAAAAAAGCAGCGGCCGCAAGTTGAACGGCGATGAATTGGTAGATTTTTACGCCAAACTAGTGGCCAAATATCCCATTGTCTCCATTGAAGATGGCTGCGCGGAAGGCGACTGGAAAACATGGAAGAAGTTGACGGATGTTTTGGGCAAAAAAATTCAACTTGTTGGTGATGATCTGTTTGTGACCAATGTGAAATTCCTCCAGAAAGGCATTGATACGGGCACGGCCAATTCAATCCTGGTCAAGGTAAACCAAATTGGATCGCTCACTGAAACATTGGATGCCGTTTCCCTGGCCCAGACTCATCAATATACGGCTGTGTTGTCCCATCGCTCGGGTGAGACGGAGGATTCCACCATTTCAGATATTGCCGTGGCCACCAACTGCGGCCAAATCAAGACTGGGTCCTTGAGTCGGACGGATCGCACAGCGAAATACAACCAATTGCTGCGCATCGAGCAGTTGCTTGGCTCAAATGCCATTTATGCCGGACAAACGGCGCTGCATCATTCTTAAACGAACCGGACCCACAAACAAGTTTAAGCCGGGGAATGCCTTGCGAATGCCTTGCGTTTCCCGGCTTTTGCCTTTCGTGAAACCAGCGGGTTTAATTTGTCAAAACCGCCTCAAGCACCACCAAACGGCCACCATGGAAAGCAAGCAGACCATGCTCATGGTCAAGGCCGGCAGCAAAAAGGAAGCGGCCATCATCAAAGCTCCGCCAGCCAGGGGGATCCATGATTTTTGGCGCCAGCCGTATATCCAATACCCACTGGCAATGCCTCCCCAAAAAACCGAGGCCCAAAGAAAATTTTCGTCCAGATGCATGATTTATTGCCAAAGAGGTGATGTGTGCCGCATGAAATTGTTGCAGAGTTCACCTTGCCAAAAGCGCAGGCATGGGTTAAGGTAGAGTATGTCCAGCTTTTTTCGCCCTAATTTAAGGCGTTCGGGGCGCATTGCCCGGGGCGTGGCCGGGGCGTTATGCCTGATGTTTGGGATCATTTGGGTGGACGCGTCAATGTTGAAGGGCCTGATTTTGATTGCGGCGGGGTTGGTGGCCCTGGCTGAAGCAACGACTGGATGGTGTTTGGTGCGCGCTTGTGGGTCCCGGATTAAAATTTGAGTTTCTTTCAGTTTGAGCGTTTCGAGACAGTGCTCAGGTTTCATCGAGAGTTTCATCGGATATTTGGCTTTTCGGAAAGGTTTTTGAACCTTCAGTGCATCCAGAATGCCCCTTGGAAAACAATCTCTGCCGCCACCACCACCAAAAAGACGGTTCCCACCAGTGCATTCAGCCGGAAAAAAGCAAGGTTGATCCAATTCACGCTTCGCCGTCGAGCCACCCAGTGTTCCAGCAGCAGACAGGCGAGAATGATGAGCCAGCCTATGAAATAGGCCAGCCTGAAACCGCAGGCCAGACCAAATGCCACCAATAGTCCGCACATGATCAAGTGACTAAGGAAAGCCACACCCAAGGCATTGGCAGGTCCCCAAGCCACCACAATGGAGCGCAGCCCATGCTCCCGGTCAAATTCGTAATCCTGAAGCGCGTAAATAATGTCAAAACCCACCAGCCAAAACACAACGGATGCCGCAAGCAGGATCATCTGCAACAGTTCCAAATGGGTGACCGAATTACCCCGCACCGCGAGCCATGCGCCAATGGGGGCCAGAGAAAGAGCCACACCCAGGAAAACATGCGTGTAATTTGAGAAGCGTTTGGTCAGGGAATAAAAACAAACCACGATCAGTGCGACCGGGGAAAGTAAAAAGCACAAGGAATTCAAAAAGTAGCAGGAGACGACCAGGCCAAGGCCAGCCAAAATGCAAAGGGAAATGGCTGAGGACAGGTTGATTTGACCGCTGGGGAGGTGACGAGCTTTAGTGCGTGGATTAAGGGCATCAAATTTTCGATCCACGATTCGGTTGAATGCCATGGCGCAGGTTCTTCCACAAACCATGGCTGCCAGGATGAGTCCAAAGGTTTGCCACCCCGGCCAACCCCGGTTGTTTCGGGCTGCCACCAGCATGGCGCTTAGGGCGAAAGGCAGGGCGAAGACTGTGTGGGAGAACTTCACAAAAGAGCCCCACTTGAAAAAGATGTTGTTTTGCCAGACCTGCGGTTTCATTCTTTTTCCTCCGCCCAGCGCGGGGACAAATTATTGGGAACACCCAGGTGATCCAGAACCCTGGATACCACCGTGTCAACGACCTCTACGACTGTGCGTGGATTACCATAGAGGCTGGGATTGGCAGGAAGGAGGATGGCCCCGGCTAGAAGCAAAAGTTCCATATTTTTGACATGGACCAGACTTAGGGGGGTTTCACGGGGGACCAAAATCAGTTTTTTGTGCTCCTTGAGAACCACATCCGCAGCCCGAAGCAGCACGTCCTCGCTGTATCCATGCGCAATCCTACCCATGGTTCCCATGGTGCAGGGTATAACCACCATGGCATCCGGCGGGTTTGATCCGCTGGCGAATGGGGCATTCATGCTTTTAAGGGAATGCGACTGAACCCCGGGGGGCAGCTTCAATCCGGATTCCAACTCCACCTTGATGACCTGCTGGGCGTAATTGCTCAGGACCACGTGGATTTCGTGTCGAGCGGGGTCCAAATTGTCCAGCAAACGTTGCGCGTAGAGCGCGCCGGTTGCGCCGGTGATGGCCACAAGAATTTTCAAGCGTCATAATCCTGCCTTATTTGCCAGCCTCAAACAAGTCGCAGAATGCCTGCCATGGGTTGACGCATATCCAGGCACAAATGGGAGAACATCATCGAGTTGAATTGGGGATCAAAACATCTTGTTTCTGCTATTTCCTTTCGCACAATGGGCTGGTGTTCAAGTTTCAGGCATTTTTAATATTGTCGGCAGGTTTGTTGTTGGCGGGATGTCAATCGCCGCCCCAAGGCCCCGTGCCCAAGGAGTGGTCCATCGAGGATTCCACCCGGCCATCAGCCGCTTCGCCGAGGCCTCCGTCAGTATATTTGCCGCCTGTTGCACCCCATGCAATGGTCCCTGCGGCCTCAGCGCGCGGCGGCGGGATGACTCCGCGCCTGCCGGAACCTGCGCCGGCCATTCCCAATAACACTTGGACCTCATTGAGTCGCTGGGCGGCTTTGCATGGCTTTGAAATGCCCCGAAGGTTGACTGATTCTCCTCTGGCAACCTATGTGGTCAAATCATCGCAAGGTTCCATGGTTCTTGCAATTGGGAGCAGGGAAGCCTTATGGAATGGCCATCCTATTCACCTTGGATTTGATCCTGAAATGGTGGATGGAGAAGTCTGGATGAACGGACTGGATTTGGCCAAGAATCTCCAGCCTTTGTTATGCAGCCCGGGTTTTCCAATGACGGACTTTTCCACATTGGTGTTGGACCCGGGCCACGGCGGAATGAACAGCGGCACCATCAGTGTATTGGATCATCGGCCAGAAAAAGATTTTACCCTGGATTTAGCCCTCCGCATGAAACCCTTGCTTGAAGCTTCAGGCTGGAGGGTTTTTCTCACCCGCACGCGGGATGTGGATATGTCTTTGTCCAACCGGGTTCAATTTGCAGAAAGCCATCATGCCGATCTTTTTATCAGCCTGCATTTCAATTCTGCGGCGCCTGACAGGCACCAATCCGGTGTGGAGACTTATTGCCTCACGCCATCGGGAATGCCTTCCACTCTCACCAGGGGTTTTGCGGATCCCTGGCAGGAAAATCTTCCGAACAACCAGTACGACGCGTTGAATTTACTGCTGGCCGTGCGCCTTCAGGCATCGGTGGTTCAGGCCACAGGCGAGGAGGATCGCGGGGTTCGTCGAGCCCGTTTTATTGGGGTTTTGCGCGGCCAAAACCGGCCTGCCGTGCTGATCGAGGCGGGTTACCTATCCAATCCAGCCGAAGCTGCACGGATTGAAGATCCCAGGTTCCGGGAATCCCTGGCCATTGCACTGGCCTCCGCCTTGGATCGTTCCAGGGGAGACAGGGCAAGCCGGGAGGTTTCTGGTTTAGGAACCAAATCCGGTTCGCCTCTTTCTCCATGAATCCGGCCAATCGCAAGGAAAACTCACCCTTGGTGATTGTCACAGGCGGCGCAGGCTTTATTGGGTCTCACTTGGTCGAACGTCTTCTGAAGGACGGCTTTCAAGTGGTTGTGATTGATGACTTTTCCACAGGCAGCCATGATAACTTGAAGGATTTTTTCGGGCATCCGCAGATTCAGATAGCTTCCTGCAAAATTTCCGAGTGCGTCCACTTGAAAGAATGGGTGAAAAAGGCTGTTTTTATTTATCACCTGGCTGCCACGGTGGGGGTGGAATTAGTGATGAAATCCGCGCTGCAGGTTTTGGAAGATGGATTCGATGAAACCCGGGTGCTGCTGCGGGCTGCTGCGGATGCTGGAACTCCAGTGCTTCTTACCTCCACTTCAGAGGTGTATGGCAAAAGCTCTCGTGATTCTTTTGATGAGGAAGATGATCTGCTCATCGGTCCACCCGGTCAGCCGCGTTGGAGCTACGCCTGTTCCAAATTGGCGGACGAATTCATGGCGTTTGCGTATGCCCGGGAACGGCAACTGCCCGTCATCATCGCCAGGTTATTTAATACCGTGGGCCCCCGTCAGACCGGACGATACGGAATGGTCCTGCCGCGGTTCATCGCGTCGGCCCAAAACCGCGAAAACCTGAAGGTATTTGGCGATGGTTTGCAAACCCGGTGCTTTTGTCTGGTTCACGATGTTGTGGAGGCGCTGGTGCGTCTGCAAAAATGCCCTTCAGCAGCCGGGCATGTCTTTAATATCGGCAGTACCGAGGAGATTTCCATCTTGGAATTGGCGCGTTTGGTCGTTTCCACGCTGGAATCGTCTTCAGGAGTGGAAATGGTGCCTTACGCCAATGCCTATCCTTTGAACTCAAACCGGGACGGGCTGGAACGATCCCAAATCTCCCCCGTGGTGGATGACATGCGCAGGCGTAAACCTTCGGTCGGCAAACTCCATCATTTCACCGGGTATGTGCCCCGGACATCTCTGAAAGAAATCATATTGATCACGGCCAGAAGCCTTGCTCCCACAGCGGGTGGTCATCAGGGCGGTTAACGTCCACTCAAGGGCGGCTGAAAGAGGCAAGCGCTCAGATATCTATCACCGGACCACCTCCATCGCCATCCTTGCGGGGTGGGGGAGGAGGATTCCGCTGGGTCTGTATGGTGACTCGATTCGTGCCAGTCAGGCTGTGCAACACCACAGAAATGATGCTAATAATGGCAGCGCCTAAAAAGGCATAGCCAAAGCTATCCACATGAAAAAAAGGCAGCAGTATGCTGATGAGGCAAAGCAGCAAGGCGTTGATGACCAAGGTAAAAAGGCCCAGGGTAAAGATCAGCAAGGGAAGCGCGATTAACATCAAAATAGGCCGGACAAAGGCATTTAAAATCCCCAGCAGCAATGAAACCAAAAGCAGGTTCTGGACACGGTCACCGTAACTGATGTGGTCGCGTAAAATGATCACGGTCAAAGCCACCGAAAAGGTGTTAATGACCCAGTTTCCCAAAAAGCGGAGTGTTTTAGCGGTGCCTGATTGCATAAAAGGCCTATCGGACTCCATCAAGTTGCGACAGGTGAAGCCCAAAAACAAGCCGGGAATTGCAGGGGGATTCCAGGGGCAAAAGGGCCTGCCAAAAACCATCTCTGCAAGTCAAAAAACCGGCTGAGCAATCCTGCTGGCAATGGGGCCATGGTTTGGCATATTCTTGAAGAAGCATAAATTCAAGCCATGACCATCATTTACATTGTGGCGGCCTTTTGGCTGGCTATTTCGGTTTTAGCCGATGAATCCCCGATTGAGCCGGGCGCCAGACTTGAAAAGCTGCAAGGTGGGTTCGATTTTACCGAGGGCCCTACTTGTGATCGTCATGGCAATGTTTTTTTTGTGGATCAGCCTTCAAACCGTATCCTTGAATGGAGTGTGTCCGGACAACTTTCCACCTTCATGCAGCCCTCTGGGCACTCCAATGGAATGGAATTTGACGCCCAAGGCGACCTCATTTCATGTGCCGATGAACACAACCAGTTATGGTGCATTTCCCCTGTCACCCGGCGTTTCACAGTGCTGGCCAGCGGCTTTCACGGCCAATATTTCAATGGCCCAAACGATGTGTGGATCTCGCCCGGGGGAGGGATATACATTACCGACCCGTTTTATCGCCGTACTTGGTGGGACCACAGGACCATGGCATTGACCAATGAAGAAGTTTATTACCTGACACCGCAACGTTCTAAGCTGATCCGAGTGACGGATGACTTGCGCAAACCCAACGGAATCACGGGGTCGCCGGATGGAAAATTCCTTTTTGTATCGGACATAGGCGCAGGCCAAACCTGGCGCTATGACATCCTTTCCAATGGCGAGCTTGCGCACAAAACCCTGTTTTGTCCGATGGGGTCAGATGGCATGACCATGGATAAGGCGGGCAACCTTTTCCTGACCGGACATGGAGTCACGATTTTTAACTCCTCTGGAATCCGCACCGATCATGTTGCGGTTCCTGAAAATTGGTGCGGCAATGTGTGTTTTGGCGGTCCAGATCATAAAACCTTGTTCATTACCGCCACGCATTCACTTTACTCGATTCGCATGAAATACCCCGGGGCAAACGCGGCAAAATGATGTTGAAAGGCCTGCGGATGGGGGATCCCGGTGATTGCGGGGGATGGTGATCTACTGGCCAATGGGTCCATGTCCTGGCTGTGATTTCCGTTTTTTGGGGCAGATTTTCTTGAATCCAGAGGTGAGTTTTTCGTGTCACCGCTTCATGCGACTATTCTGGGCGCGGTTTCATGCGCTAGTCTTTTCTCATCAATACCATTGGGCTGAAGGCAGTGTGAGTGAATCTCATAAGCGCCTGGCAAAGCGCAAGGTTTGATTCTATGAAAGAAATGGAACATGAATTGGATTCCGGTCCGGCAGGCAGCCTCGCGCATCTTCGCCTGTGTGATTCGCTGGCATCGGGAGATGCGTGCAGGGCAATGCGAAAAGGATTCATCTATGTTGCTCGTCAAGCGCGAGGTGGGATTAATTTTGTTTTGGCGAGCGATCTGGGGTGTGGCTTGTCACCGCACCCGAGCCGGACTGGATTTTGGCAAAGCCTCCTAAATGCGATATATGGAGGGTTTGACAAAAGCCAGTCCGGCGGTCGCACGACCTTAACCGTTGGCGCGGGCGGAGCCCGTCCGGCGAGGGAGTCGGCTTGGAAGGATGATTCTGAACGCACCGGATGTCCTCATCTATTCGCGGAGCAAGCCCGCCCAGGGGTGGATACACGAATGGAGTGCTGCCTTCACGCTAACGAACACGTTAACTTTTTGAGTCAGGTTCATAAATCCGGATCGCAGACGACTCCATCCGGAAACACGGTGGCTTCAGATGTCAAAACTCCAGACCGGACCCGGCAGGCTGCCGGGCTTGATCTCGGTGTTGGGCCAGACAAAGGGACGCCCCTGGCGGCAGACGCTCCAGGCGTAGCTGAGGAGTTTGCGGGCCAGGGCGGTGGCGGCTTTTTTGTTGCCGGCGCGCTTGCTGATGCGCGCATAAATGCGGCGGGCGTTGGGATCGCAGCGAATGGCGACCCAGGCGGCCTGCTGGAGCACCCAGCGCAGGACGGGCGGGCCTTGTTTGCTGATGTGGCCGTGGTGGGCACTTTCGCCGGACTGGGTGACGCGGGGACAAAGTCCGGCATAGGAACTCAATTGGTCAATATTGTCAAAGCGGGTGATGTCGCCGCACTCGCACAGGATGGTGATGGCCGCGATGAAACCGATGCCGGACACACTTTGAATCAGGGCCAGCGTGGGGGCGAGATCGGCGTGGGCCGCGACGGTGTCCTTGAGGACGGCTTCCACGTCGGCGAGTTGGCGTTCGAGGGTGGTGATTTGATCGACGAACTGGCGGCTGGACAGGCGATGCACCGGGGAGAGTTTGGTTTCCTGACTGAGCAGCCATTTCTGGGCGCGGTCGCTGGTGAGGGTGGCGGGGCCGGGCAGGTTGTTCTTGAGGCCGGTCCAACGCAGATGGCGGCGGACCAGCGCGAGTTGCCGTGCCAGCCGGTGGCGGTGGCGGCAGAGTTCGCGCAGGGCGCGGACGGGTTCGTCGGGGACGTAGGCCATGGGCAGACGATTTTGGTGCAAGAGTTCGGCCAGCAGCAACGAATCGTTGCGGTCGGTCTTGGTGCGGCGTCCGGCACAGGCGCGGACGCCGGCGGGATCGGCCAGGTGAATTTTGCGGACGGCGGGTTTGACGGTGTCCCAGAACCAATGATAGAAGCCGACCGACTCGACGGCCACTTGGACGTCAGGACCGTGGCCGGCGAAGTAGGCGGCGATGTGATTCCGGCACTTGGTGGGGATATCCTTGCGTTCGATGACCGTGCCCTCCGGATCCAGCACGGTCGCGGTAAGCGAGGCTTTATGCAGATCGACTCCGATGGTTTTCGTGGTGGTGGTATTCATAGTCGTTCCAGCAAACGGGGAATTCGTCCCCGGTGCAAGAGCAACAT
>DAIDJC010000103.1 GCA_027451565.1 Limisphaerales bacterium
AAACGGAATGAACAATAAATCCAGTTTGCCTCCCATTTTCACCGCCCAGGCAGCCAGCCGGCTTTCAAAGATCCGGGTCAGGCGAAAATACATCCATAACAAAAGACCCAGCAGTCCCAGATCAACCATCCCCATGAGCCATAGTCCGATGCCATGCATGAATGAGAAGTCCGGGGATTTTATCCAAAGCGGAGCAATGGCCAGGTAGAATCCTCCAAGCCATGTCAGCCAGGAAAAGGGCCTGGCCAGGGCGGAGAAAATTTGAACGAACCCGCCAGGTTTTTCCCCGGATGCCGTCTTTTTTTCATTTGAGCTTTGAAGCCCTCCCAGCGCCATTTGCGTTGCAAGGACCAGGACCAGGAGGATAACGGCGGTGCAAAGGTCCGCTCTTGTAAGGTTTCCGAACACGCTTTGGGTCATGAAAGAACCCCATTCAGAGTTCAAGGCGCTGGAAATAAGGTTCGAGAGCCAGATGGCCACCAGTGCGGTTGAGGGAAATGGAGCGGGACTTGTCATTTTATTCCCTTGGCTGGCTGGATTGGAGTAATTCCCGGAGCGTTCGCCTCACGGCGGCGGGATTGGAAAGATAATAGCGGGCCGCGGTCTGGGCAAGCCCCACACGAACAGAACAGGCATTGGCTGGCAAGGCTCGAAACAGATCCTCATCCGTCCAATCGTCACCCATGCCAAGAATAAAATCAGGTTCAAAAAGTTTGAGCCATTCCAATGCGGCAAAACCCTTGTTGACTCCCACATTGCGGATCTCAATCACTTTGTTGCCCTCGAGCACTTGCACGTCAATGTTGCGAGTGTAGGATGCCAAGTCATCCACCAGTTCTTTTGACCTTTGTGCGGCTTGCTCGGGATCGGCCGATCGGAAATGCCATGCCAGAGAAAATTCTTTTTCCTCCAAAAGCGCCCGTGGCAGGCGATCCACATAGAGCTGAAGGATGGGACGCACACGGTTTTTCCAGTCTGAGGTCATTGCCCTGAGCATTCTCCAGTCCTGGCCCCGGACCCGCAGCCATGCCCCATGTTCCGCAATCAGAGAAATGGGCAGGGATCCAAACCATTCTTCAAGCGCCTTGCGCGGCCTGCCGCTGACAATGGCCACCTGATTAAGGGGGTTGGCGCCCAGAGAGCCCAGGGTTTCCATCAACTCCGGGTCAGGCCTGGCAAGGTCCGGTTGGTCTGCAAATGGCACCAGTGTGCCGTCATAATCCAGGAGCAAGGCTCTCGTGCTGGAAGCGCGGTACTGCTTGATCAAAGTGGAAAAAGCCTTTCCCACCAGCAATCGTGCCTGGCGCGTGGCTTCAATTTTCTGGCTGGTGAGCAGCGCTTGAACAAAATCCTCCGCCCACCGCACCACATCATACCTTTGCAGCCGATCTTGCAGCATGCGGTTGCGGCGGACCTGTTCCTCCGCGGGCATGGTGAGCGCTTGTTCCAGGGCCCTGGCAAAATCCTCTCGATGAAAGGGATTGATGATCAATGCCTCTCCCATTTCCTTGGCGGCGCCTGCCATCTCGCTCAGGATCAGCACCCCCAACCCATCCGGACGGGAGGCGATGAACTCCTTGGCGACCAGATTCATTCCATCCCTGAGGGGAGTGATCAAAGCCACATTGCATAGCCGGTAAAGGGGAACGATCTCCTCAAATGTCAGGCTCCGGAACTGATAAATCAACGGGGTCCAATGCACATCGCCATAATCCCCCACGATCCGGCCCACGGCCTGCTCCAGTTCCAGTTTCATGGCTTGATAGCTGTCAACCCCGATTCGTGAGGGTGCCACGGAGATGATGAACACCACCTTTCCCCGCCACTGGGGATTCAACTTGAGAAAGGTTTCATAACCCCTCAGGCGGTTGATCAAACCTTTGGAATAGTCCAGCCGGTCCACCGAAAAAATAATCTTCTGGCCCGGATACCGTCCCCGCACCGTTTCCACTTGGGCTGCCACTTCCGGGGTGGAGGATGCCGTGGCAAAACGCTCGAATTCCACGCCCATGGGAAAAGTATCCACACGCACTTGACGGTCCCGCACCGTCAGATTCCCCAATTGATGTTCATGCCCTGACGTGCGCAGGACAGATGTGAGAAAATCCCTTACATAATCATGGGTGTGAAATCCTATCAGGTTGGACCCCAACAACCCTTCCACAATTTGTTCCCGCCAGGGGCGAGGCAGTAATCGGAAGATTTCCCATGATGGAAATGGAATGTGGAGGAAGAAGCCAATGGGCAAGTCAGGCATGGCTTCGCGCAAAAGCTGCGGAAGCAGCATCAAATGGTAGTCCTGAATCCACACCACATCATCCGTGCGCAGATATTGGAGGATGGCCTTCGCAAAAATCTGGTTTATGTTCCGGTATTCCTGCCAGTGTTCCTCCTCATAACAGGTCAGGGAGGGGAAATAGTGAAAAAGCGGCCAAAGTGTCTTGTTGCAAAATCCCAAGTAAAAGCGATCCATGGCTTCTGCTTCCAGGAAAACCGGGGCAGAATGATATTGCAGCGCGTACTCCTGCACTGCGCCTTGGTGCGCGGGTGGCACTGTTGACCCTGGCCAACCCAGCCAGAGAAATTCCCGTTGTTCAGCCCCATCCAGGACTTTGCGGTCCAGATAACTCCACAATCCCGTCGTCAATCCCCCTGCGCTCGGCTGGAAAACCGGCTGCTCATTGACAAACGAAACTGAGAAAGGCAACCGGTTGGATACGATGACCAGCCTCATCAAAGCATCCTCCAGTTTGCGGGATCAAAGCGCAACCCATTTTTGTTGTTGATTGAAAAAATCTTGCCACCAGGCAGGTTGTAAGGCGCGCAGGCTTTTTGGTTTGGGTCAGCGACGCCAAGAAAAGCGCGGATGTTTCCCCATTGTGGAGAATGTCTCTCAGCGGTCAAAAGCTGATTTTTTGAATCACGGCCAGCCTCATTTAGGATTTTTTAACCCGCTTTCCAAGGTTCGGCCATGGGTGAAGGATTTTCCCGGGCAGTTCGCATTCATATTGTCCCACGTCAACCAAACTTTTCAAAGCCAGCCACCACCGATGGAGGGTAATCCTCCGGTGCTCCGCCGGCAGGGCGGTGTGTCCTGGGGCATTGGGTGTTTTTGTGTGTTTAAGAATGCCGGGTGACCTTTGGCGCGCGAAAAATATTCGGAATCCATTTTCAATCCAGTGCACCCTGGTTCCATCCATTGCAACTTTGATTTAGTGGTGGGATGCTGGCCTGCATTATTCGAAAATGATTCAGACTCTCTAAAAAAGAGGATGGGGTCCTGGCGTATTCTGAAAGGCCCCAAAGTGCTCTTCATTATTTCAGGAGGCTTTCCGGGCCGCTTTTTCCGGTTGATTTAGAAAGGTGCCGGCTGTATTCAAATCCAATGGGGCGCACGTTCCATTTTGAATGTCCGGTGTGCCAATACCGGGCGCGGTTATCGGGCGGGTTTGATTCCGGCCTGCATTGTGAGGTGCAGACCATGGTTTGCCGGGAGTGCCGGGAATTGTTTGACGCGTTATTAAAGGTTCGCACCCGAAGGCGCGAGACGCTGGAAATAGCCACGCGCCGGCTTCCCGCCAAGGAGGCCGATATACCCCCGGTGGTTTTGCGCCAAGGCTCCTTTCAACCACTTGAAATCGCTGTGGCGCCCTTGGAATGGAAGCAATTCAAGTTGGCCTGCCCGACCAATCCCCGGCACAGGGTGGAGGAATGGAAGGAGCCGGGCCGATGCCCGCGCTGTGGAAATTTCATGGAAAAATCGGGCATCCCCTTCCGGTTGTGGGAGTAAAACCTTTGTTTCGTTGGCAGGCATGGCGCCCCGAATAATCTGGCCAAGTGAATGCGGGAATGGCAGGTTGCCAGCATGAATCGGATCATGAAATGGTGGATGGCGGACGTTGTGCTGTTGTTTTTTCTATCGGCACCATCAATGCGGGCGGATGCGACGAATGGGGATTTCTTTGGATTCACAGGCCCGGAGATTTTTCCCATTGACCAGCAAATAGGTCTTCTCCATGTGGCGGACCTGGATGGGGACGGATTGAACGACCTGGTGGTGGCCAATAATTTGAGGTCCAAAATTGACCTGTTGTACAACATGACAGGCAAGACGAACCGGGCGGCCTATAACCTGCACCGGAAGCTGGAGTTAAACGAGCTTGCGCCGGATTCGCGCTTCCGCATTGATTCCATTCCCGCCAACGAACGCATAGCGGCCATGGACGTGAAAGATTTGAACGGGGATGGGCGACCGGACATTGTCTATTATGGCGATCAAAAGGACCTTGTGGTGCTCTACAATCTCGGCACCAATGGCTGGAGTGACCCGAAGACGTGGCACATTGATGACGGGCAAATGGATCCGAACGCATTGGCCACGGGCGACCTGACGGGCAACGGATTGAATGATGTGGTGCTGTTGGGGGACAGCGGAGAAGCCTATCTGCTGCGGCAGCGGGCAGACCACACGCTGGCCGAACCGGAGCGGATCTCTTATTCAGGCACTCCCCATGCGGTGCAGATCGTGGACGTTAATGGGGATGGACGAAGCGACCTGTTGTTTGTGGATTTTGACAGCACTGCTCCCTACAGGGTGCGATTCCAAATGCCAGGGGGTCAATTGGGTCCTGAAATCTATTTCAAACACCAACCCGTGCGGTCTTTTTGCCTGGATAATCTGGGGGGCGGCCCGACCAATTACCTCACCAGCATCGTGCAGGCCACGGGCAGGGCCGAGGTTTCCCAATTTGTATGCGAGCCTGCCGATCCGCTGCCGGGACATTTGCAGGCTGGCCAGTTTCAAGTGCTGCCCCTGAACAAAACCCAGGCCTCCCGTCGGGGCGTTCTTTTTCAAGACATCAATGGCGATGGGCGGCCCGATCTGCTGGTGGCTGAGCCTGAAAGCGGGCAGCTCTCCGTTTACCTCCAGCAACCCGACGGCACTTTTTCCCCGGCAGCGCGTTATCCTTCATTGGAGGGTGTCACGAAGATTTCGGTCGCCGATTGGCATCAGAACGGCCATCCGTCCATTTTTGTCCTGAGCCAGGACGAGGGTGCCGTGGGTGTGACGGCTTTTGACGGGCAGGGGAGACTGCCTTTTCCTGCCAAGCTGCCCTTGGATGGCAAGCCCCTGATAATGACCACGGGGGTGCTCAAGCCCGGCGCCCAGCCCGTGTTGGCGGTGATCGTGGACAAGGATGGCTCGCGTTTCCTGGATATTTGCACTGCCGACGGTCATGTGCGTTCCCAAAAATTAAGCGCCTCTTTTACTTCAAACCCCACAACCCTGGCCATTGTTGATGTGAACCAGGATGGCCTGGCCGATTTGGTGATGCTCGCGCCCTACGAAAAAATCAAGGTGCTGCTCCAGTTGAAGGATGGGTCTTTCGATGAAGAGGACGTGGATCCCCCGGGTGGTCCGATGGACCAGCCCTGGCTGGCCACGGCAGACTTGGATGGGGTGGGAAAACCGGAGCTTTTGTTGCCTCAAAAGAATTTTATCCGAGCCGTGGTACTTCAGCCAGCCCCCCGACCTGTCGGTTCCACGAATTCACCTGGTTGGACTTTTATCGTGAAGGATCAAATCAATGGCGTGGACAGTGATTCCCTCATTACCGGCGCCACGGCTGTCATGGAGAGTAAGCGCTCCACCCCGGCCATTTTCATGCTGGATCAGAGTCATAATTTTTTAACCATGGCGGAGCGGGACACCCATGGCGTCTGGCAGGTTGTTAAAAACCTGAACCTGCCCATTTCGGACTTCAACTCTTTGTCCTCCATCCAGGTGGGAGGACATGCGGCAGTGGCATTTCAAGGCCAGAATGCCGTTGCTTGGCAGGCGTTGCATGGGGACGTCTGGGGCTTGAGCCAGCTTGATTTTTATGACACGCCCATCAAGGATGGCTACCTGAATGACTTGGTGGCCGGGGACCTCAACGGGAGCGGCAGGAAACAACTGGTTTTCATGGAGACCGCACGGAATTATCTGGATTTGGTGGTTTTCAACCGACAACGCAAACTGGTGCCCGGGGACCGTTGGCAGGTTTTTGAACAACACACTTTTCGGGGCGCGGACAATGCCCTGCCTGAACCCAGGGAATGCGCCGTGGCAGATGTGACCGGAGATGGTAAAAACGACCTTATAGTTCTGGTACACGACCGGATTTTGGTTTACCCGCAGCAGTAATTCTTCGACCGCCTTGAACCTCGCCCCGGCTCATTCATCCAGTTTGCTGGTTCAGTTGGAGACCTTGTTGGAACCACTTGATCTGGACCGGCTTTTTGCCAATCCAGGCCCATTGCAAGTGGAGCTTGGGTGCGGAGACGCCTCTTTTCTGCTGGAATATGCCCGCAGGAATCCCGGGATTAATTTCCTGGGGGTGGAACGTTTGATGGGCCGTTTGCAAAAGCTGGACAGGAAAGGTCGCCGGCTGGAGCTGGTCAATTTGCGTGGCCTCCGCATTGAATCAGCCTATTTTCTGCAATACCTCCTGCCGGTGCATCGCGTTTCAGCCATCCACATCTATTTTCCTGATCCCTGGCCCAAAAAGAAACATCGTCGGCATCGTCTGATACAGGATGGGTTTCCTGCCCTGATCCGCAGGGTGCTGGTTCCCGGAGGCTTCGTCTATCTGCGGACAGACGACTTGGATTATTTTAATCAAATGAGGGCGGTTTTTGGCGGGTTTGAGGGTTGCCAGGAAATGGAAACCCCGCCGGGGTTGATGGAAGTGACCACGGATTTCGAGAGGGCATTCAACGCCCGGGGTGTTCCCACACTCCGGACGGCTTACCAGTTTTCCTGAAATTTTCAGGGCGTGGTCTGGTGGACATTTTAGCGGGATTGCCCAAGGTTTCACGGATAGCCCGATTCAGCGTCGCGACCATTATGGCCACCTCCTCCGAGGTGGTGCAATAAGGCGGCATGAGGAGGATTACGTTTCCGATGGGTCTGGTGAGCACGCCCCGCCGGGCCATGGCCTGACATACCCTCATGCCCGCCCGCGCTTTGAGTGGATACGGCTGGCGCGTCTTCCAATCCTGAACCAGTTCAATTCCGGCCAAAGAACCCACCTGGCGAATATCCCCCACGTGGCTGAGGTCCCACAGGGCGGACAGGTTTTGTTTGAGATGCCCGGCCAGACTCAGACGCGACCGGGTCGTTGCGGTGGTGTTTAAAAGTTTCAAGCTGGCCAGGGCCGCCGCCGCGCCCAAGGGGTTGGCGGTGTAACTGTGTCCGTGAAAAAATGTTTTGAATTCCTCGTATTTCCCCAGAAAAGCATCGAAAATACGCTGGGTGACGAGTGTCGCTGCCATGGGCAGATAGCCGCCAGTCAAACCTTTTGCAAGGCACAGAAAGTCCGGCTGGACCTGCTCCTCCTGGCAGGCAAACAAGCGGGGTCTGCCATCCTTGAATGGTCCCGTATTGGTCCTGCCAAAACCAGTCATGACTTCATCCGCCACCAACAGCGCGCCGGATGCCCGGACCAGTTCAGATGCTTTGCGAAGCCATCCATCCGGTTGTGGGATGACGCCGGCTGCCCCCTGAACCAGCGGTTCAAAAACAAATGCCGCAAAGGGATTGTCCCTCCGGTTTTGCAGGGCCAGTTTTTTTTCCAAATGACCGATGCATTCCCACTGGCACCGCCTGTAAACGCGGGCGTCTGCCCGCTCGGGTTTGGCGCGATTATACGGGCACCGGTAACAGTACGGCGCCATCACCTTATCCGAAGGGAAAAGCAAATCCCGGTAGGCCTTGTGGAAAAGGTCAATGTGCCCCAGGGAAACAGCCCCCACCGTGTCTCCGTGGTAACCACCAGCCAGGGAAAGGAATCGCGGGCGCTGTTTCCCTCCGCGGGTTCGGCGTGTGAACTCATAGGCCAGTTTCAGGGCAGTCTCCAAAGCCGTGGACCCGTTGTCGCTATAAAAAACCCGGCCGAGCTGTGGTCGGCCCAGGCCCTGACGCGCAGCCTGCACCAATTTTGAGGCAAGCAGGCTGGCGGGCTTGTTCGCCAAACCCAATGCAGACACGTGGGACACCCGCTCCATCTGGACGCGCATGGCTTTGTTGATGGCGGGATGGGCATGGCCATGCAGATTCGTCCAGATCGAGGAATTGGCATCCAGATAAGATCGGCCTTGCTCATCTTTCAACCATGATCCACGACCGGAAGTGATGACGATGGGGTCCTCCCGCATCCAATCCCGCATCTGGGTGAAGGGATGCCAGACAAATTTACGGTCCAAGCCTGCAGTGCGGGTCATGTGGAAAGGGTTTGTGATATTTCGTGTGGCAGGTTTGGCGAACGCAGCACTGTGATCAAAGCTTCCACATCCTCCTTGGAATGTGACGCGGACAGGGTGATTCTCAGCCGGGCAGCCCCGCGCGCCACGGTGGGGTACCGAATGGCGGGCAGGAAAAATCCTGATTCACGCATGAAACCAGCCACGGCCATCGCCCGGGCCTCATCCCCCACCATCCACGGAATGATGGCGCTGGCCTCCTCCTGCTTGCAGATGGGATGAAAGGCGAGCAGTTCCTGCACCCTTTGAAATAATTGATTGCGGCGCCGGGAGCCTTCCTCCTTCAAAAGAATTTCCAAGCCGGCCAGGGCGGCGGCGGCGGCGGCGGGCACGGGGGCGGTGGAAAAAATCAGGCTGCGGGCGTGATTGACCAAATAATTCACCAACACCCTTGATCCACAGACAAAACCGCCGCTGGAGCCAAGCGCCTTGCCAAGGGTTCCGAAATGAATATCCACCTGGTCGGAAAGACCCAAGCCATCCGCCAACCCCCGGCCATCCGAACCCAGTATCCCCGTGGCATGGGCTTCATCCACCATCAACCAGGCTCCAAATTTATTTTTGAGGGAAACAATCTCGGTCAGCGGGCAGCGATCCCCATCCATGGAAAAAACGGATTCGGTGATGACCAGAACCTGTTGGTGGGAGGATCCGGTCCGTGCCGGGTCCCGGGCCCATTTCAACCTGGCCTCCAGCTCGTTCATGTCGTTGTGGGGGAAAACCCGCAGGGTGGCGCCAGACAGCCGGGAGGCATCCACCAAGCAGGCATGGACCCTTTTATCCATGATGATAATATCTGCGGAGGACATGAGGGATGCGATCGTCCCCGAGGCGGCGGCGTAACCGGAAGAGAAAACCAGCGCCGCCTCGGTTTTTTTGAATGCGGCCAGTTGATCCTCCAAATCGTGAAAAAGGCCCAGGGAACCACTGATGAGGCGGGAAGCGCCGCTTCCAGCGCCCCATTTTGCCGCTGCCCGCGCCGCTGCCTCCATGAGCGCCGGGTGACAAGCCAGGCCAAGGTAATCATTCGAGGAAAAATTCCGTAATCTGCAGCCTTCCAGGCTGATGACTGGTCCTGTGGGCGAATCCACCCTGCGTAACGAGCGGAAAAGATTCTGCGCCCGCCGCTTTTCCATTCGCGCGTGCAATGCCTCATTCATGGCGTTCATCCAAGGCTCCAAGGTATAATAAATTGATGCAAGGGCAATCCCCGCAGCGGCGCGGCGGATTACTTTGCATTCAGGCTTTCATGGAGTGGGACAGGACGCCCGGCAAAAGCCGCAAACAATTCTGATAAAAAACGTGGGCATTTATTTAAAATCCCGAAGTGAGGAAAGAATGGGTCCTTGCTCTCGGCATTTTCTCTGGCCGCTCCATGAACCCCGGGCAGTCAAGGGTTCGGTGAGGAATTGTTTTCAACGCGAAAAGCGAAAAGCGAAATGGAAAGGGTCAAGATGCTGGAGCGGAAACTCTTTTGAAACATCGAAGCCATACCCGAAGCGGTCTGGTGAGATTTTTCAAAGGAGTTTGCGCCCAGTAGATCGGGGCAGATTAACCTTTTGAATTTTTTTTCGGGTTCAAGGCATATCGCTGCACATATTTCCAAGGAATAAAGACCGTGAACACGAAAGGCGCTTTATTCCGGTGGAACGGTCCAATTTCCGCCGATCATGCCGGTTTGAATCTTTCCCGGGTGGTGAATGACAGCTTCCATGGCCTTCTGCGCGGACCCCTTGAATGGGATGGCCACCCAATCCGCTTCAAAGCCTTGGGATAATTGGCCGATACGCCCGGAGAGACCCAATGCCTTGGCGCCGTTGAGCGTGGCCATCTCAAGAATTTCCCGTGGAGAAAGCCCCGGATCCTGTTTTGCCAGCAGGCTCATTTCCTGCAAGAGGTTCAGTCGTGGTTTTTCCCTGCCATTCTTGCGGGTGGTGGCCAGACTATC
>DAIDJC010000104.1 GCA_027451565.1 Limisphaerales bacterium
CCCCGGATCGGAATACGCCTGTAAAATTTTCCAGCCGCCTGTCTTGGCCTATTCTTTGGCACGGTCTCTCATTTTTGGAAACTTCGCTTCTGGATTTCTAGCTGAGCTGAAATCCAGCTTATTTCCCAACCTGATCCAAGCCAATAATCCGATCAAATAACGTTACCGAAAACGCATTTTCAGGGTTTTTGATCGTCGGATGGATTTTGGTTCGGCCTTCGTATTTAGGCGGCATGGCCCATGCTTTAAGGGGGTTGCGATGATTTTTGGATCGGCTCTGGTTTGACCCGGTGCAGTTCGCTGTTCATCTAAAATGCTAAAGAAAATGAAAAAGTTTTTGACGGTTACCACTCTGGCCTTGGGCTTTGCCTCGGCGGCACATTCACAAGGGGTGATTTATTTTGATGGGAGCAGCAACACCTCCACCTCTCCCACAGCCACATCCAATGGCAGGGTGTTTTTTGAAACCAGCACCGGCCCGAGCTTGGACACCACCTTGGATGTCAATGCGGAGCTGGCTTATGGCACCTCGGCATCCAATGTGAGCCTGGCCAACGCGGTCTCCACTTTGTTGCTGTCCGGTTCCCAAACCGTGGGGAATGGCAGCTTGGGTGAAACATTGTCCGCACAGGGCGATATAGGCGACATGGCAAGCGGCCAGTTATTTGACGCCTCCGGGACTGCCTATCAATTTCCCACCATTCCTGTTGGAACCAAGGTTTATTTTGAGGTGTTTGCATGGACCGGCAATTATTCCAGTTACACCGCCGCCCAGGCGTCCTCAAGCGCATTGGTGGGAGCCAGCGGGGTTTTTTCTGAATACCTCGTCTCCAGCACCGCCTACGCCAATAACATTCAAAGTATGCCGGCATTGGTTTTGTCGCATCCAGTCGTTCCTGTGCCTGAACCGGGTGTCATGAGCTCTGTGGTGTTGGGTGGCCTGGCTCTGCTTGGCTTGCACAACAAATTCCGTCCCAAAACCAGTCCAAAATAAGCCCATGAAAAAAAATATGTTTTTGCCGCTGGCCGCCTGTCTTATTACAGCCGGTCTGGGTTTGAAGGCAGCCGACCTGACCATGGCGCAAACTCCCGGTGCCGCAGCGCCTGATGCATTGAATCTTCCCGATACTGCGCCCACGATTATTCCCAATGGCATGATGTCCTTGTTTGGCAAGCCTCAGGTCCTGTTCAAGGTCTTTTCAGCCTATGGCGGCCAGCCCGGGTCCAGCCCGCGTGAGTATATCCTGGCTGAGGGCGAACAAGTGGATGCCATCAAGGTGATCCAGATTGACATGCGCGATGGCTCAGTTTTGTTCGATAACGGCGGGGAAATCCAGCGCATGACTTTGGCGGGTGCTGGTGGTTCGGATAGGAAAATGCCCTCCGCCACAACCGCTCCCCAGGAAGCAGGCGGCGCAAATACCGTCCCCGTTCATGGAAATGATCCTGATCCAAGCCAGGCTGGTGCGCCTGGCCTTCCCATTATTCCTCCCGGTTTTCCTCTGGCCGTTGGGACCGCGGATCCGGCTGGGACTGACTCTCTCTCCCAAAATTCGGCGCCTCTCACTCCTGAAGCCCAAGCTGTTCTAATGGAAATCCAGCGACGAAAATTAATCCAGAGGGAAGACCCCCAAGCTGCTCTCATTCCCCCCGCCTTAGGGTCATCCACCACTTTGTTCCCGGGTCCGATTTTGGCCTCGGGCGCCTCCACCCAGGACCCAAATCATTGATGGCCATTCAGCTAGACCCTTGCCGGACAATGTTTTTTAATTATTTTGCTGGACAATCAGGCTGTTTTGGATGAATTGTAAACTAGTTAAGGTTTGTTTATGACTGCGCCAATGTGTGTCTGCCCCATTACCTTGGCAACACCCCCGGTCGTATCGTGGGTCGGTTGCCTCAATGGTGGGTACCTTGATGTCCATTCCCCGGGATGCTGCGATTTCGTGGCGGTTATGAAATCTTTTGCGTCTTCCGTCCACTCCGCACTCATGAACAGCCTGACCTCGTGTCGCATGCCCGGTGTTCCTCAGAATCAGACTAGCTAAAAAACACTTAAAACTATGACTCTAACCAAACGTGATCTTGTCATCACCATATCGGAAAAGTCCGGTCTCACCCAAGCCCAGGTGTTTGACGTCATCCAGCAAACCCTCGATCAAATTGTCAAATCCCTTGCGGCTGGTGGCAAGGTGGAATTGCGCAATTTTGGGGTCTTTGAGGTCAAAATCCGCAAAGCCAGGGTTGGACGCAATCCCAATAAGCCGGAAACCGATGTGCCCATCCCTGCCAGGGCCATGGTGAAGTTCAAGGCCGGCAAGGATATGCGTGCCGAGGTTTTGAAACTGCCCTCCGCTCCTTCTGCCTGACCAAGGGCAAGATTGGTAAATGCCCGGGTCGCATTTAAGTTTGCGCTCGAGGTATCAGGTTTGGATTTCCTCCTCCTTGGAATGCTTTGCTGGGCTCAACCCGAAAAGCAAAATGGGAAGGGTCAGGATGCGCCTGGTAGATTGGGGCGGATTGGCTGTTTGAATTTCGTTTTGGGTTAAACCCAGGGTTCGCGCTTTCCTATTTTCCAAATCCGTCTATGCTGGGAGCCATGGAACGCCTTCCAGGTTTTCGTGATTTTTATCCCGAGCCGCTCCCGCACTCTGACGTCTGGAGCGCCGATGCACGCCAATTCATCTTCAACCGCTGGCGGGAGGTGGCCCGCAGATATGGATTCCGGGAATATGACGGGCCCCCGGTCGAATCGCTCGAACTCTTCACCACCAAAAGCGGCGATGAAATTGTCGGCCAGCTTTATAATTTCACCGACAAGGGGGATCGCGCCGTGTCATTGCGCCCCGAAATGACCCCCACGCTGGCCCGCATGATAGCCGCACACGAGCGCAGCTACAAAAAGCCGGTGAAATGGTTTGCCATACCCCAGTTGTTTCGCTACGAACGCCAGCAAAAAGGCCGTCTCAGGGAACATTTCCAATTCAACGCCGATGTCCTGGGCGAAGTGGCGCCCGTTGCGGATGCGGAATTGATCGCGCTCCTCATTGACACTCTCTGCTCCTTCGGACTCAGTTCGGAGGATTTTGTCATCCGCCTCAGCAGCCGCAACGCATGGCAGGGTTTTTATCAACAAAAAACCGGCGCCGCCCCCGGGGCGGATGCGGCGCGGGAATACGAGTTTTTTCAAATCATTGACAAATGGGAACGCACCGCGCCCGGCGAAAATGCCGACAAACTCGCCGCATTGGGCTTTTCCTCCCATGAAGTTCACGACTTCATCCAGTCTGGCAAACCCACTGCAGAACTGGAATTCATCCTCGCCAACCTCAAGGCCCGGGGCTTGCAGGATTATGTGAGGGTGGATTATCAGGTTATTCGGGGCCTTGCCTATTACACCGGCGTCGTGTTTGAGGCGTTTGATCGCAAGGGCGAATTCCGGGCCATAGCCGGCGGCGGACGCTACGATAACCTCGTCAAGCTGATCAGCGGCGGAAAGGTAAACCTGCCCGCCCTCGGTTTCGGAATGGGCGACGTGGTCCTGCTCGAATTACTCAAGGCCCGCGGACGATTGCCCCGCTTCGATTCCCACATGGATGTCTTTGTCCTGATTGAGGATGAAACCTTGCGGGACATTTCCCTGCGGCTCATCCAGAACCTGCGCAGCGCCGGCCATGCCGTGGAATATTCCATGACCCCCGCCAAGACGGACAAACAATTCAAGCGGGCGCAGGATCTCCAGGTCAAACACGTCGTCCGTGCCGAAAGCGAAGCCTATGTCCGCATTCGCAACATGCGAACAAGGGATGAAGTGGTCGCCGGATTCAGCGACGTCTCCAATCACCTGGGGTAGAAAATTGAAGCGGTCTCCCGCCGCTTGAACTGAAGCGTTGCCGGTTTTGTTGCGTGCGCGGATTCATTCCTGAGGGCATTGGCCAGCCTTCGACGATCAATCCAACCGGCCCTGCAAACGGATCAGAATGCATTGTCCGTGGCGGCAGGTGGTTTTTTTACGCCAACCATTCGGGCCGCGCGAATCGAGATGTTATTAATTCCGCTGCCCCTTAGGTTGAGGTTGGCTTCCGCTGTGTGGAAAGTTTTTGATCCTTCCAGCCTTTTTATTCGCCTGCCAGCAGTCTTCTCGCCAGCCATGGCAGAGCCGTTGGTTCAAGGGCAGTCCTCAGTTCCGCAAATAAGAACTTATTCACCGCTGACTTATGTCCGGGACCGTCCAGGTGAATAACCTTCCTGTTTGCCCTGTGAAGACCTTGTTTTGCGGGGCTTCCCGTGTTGTTTTTACCAATGCCTTGGTCCCGGCATCAGTGGATAAATGGTGGATATCAATTCATTGTTGATTCCGCAAATCGTGATAGGATTTTATTGTTCGTTGAGAGAACGCGGAGACAGGCCGACAGTCAAATGAAGGTGGTCGCCGCAGGATAATCCCGGGATAACCGGGCAATGCCAAGGTGGGGCGGATCCGCCTTGTCCCTTCGGGTTCAGGCTCAGCTTGACGGAGGCAGGACTCACGGATTCCACGGGCGAGATTCGCGCGTCGCCATGCGCGAGGTTGGAGTCTGACGGCGGAAATTGAAAAGATTCAAAGAAACCTTTTCCACCGGGTGAAGTAATCCAGGCAGGTTTCGGGCCTGGTTGAATCGCAGTGACCTTTAAGGTCTCAGGATGCAACTGCGTATCCGCGCGGTTCGTGTGCGAGGGCAGGTCTGGCTTCGAGTCAGGCTTGCCGCTGTCAAATACGTCGAGAGACGGACAAAACGGGAACATGAACCCGGAGGTTCACGCTGGCTCGGCACCCAGCGGAGTCATCTCCAAAAGTCGGCGATAGGCAAATACCGCTGGCCTGCAATCAATGCAACCTGCGAGGTAAGAGGCGAGACCCGTCATTCCGGGCCAACGCGCCGCCAAAAGCGGTGGCTGTCCCGGTTGAAAAGTTCTGACATGCAGCCGATTGCAGGCTTGTCAGGGCAAGGTCGGTGGGCAGGTGGCGCAACCACCTGTCGCTCCCGGCTCAAAAGCCTCACTCAGTATCCCCGGACACCGGGGACGGCCCTGCCACGAGGCCGAAACTCCGCTTGCCGTGGAGAATGGCGTCGGGAACCCGGCAGCCCCAAAAAGGCGCCCAATGCCGGTTCGGGAAAGAGAGTGTGGCGAACTCCCACCCCCATTTGTCCCTGCCCGGCCGGTTGGCCGCGCAGGGGCATTTGTTTTATCTGCGCCGGGTGTCCTGCTTTCTCCCAGGACCTGATGCCAGACCCAACGCCCAAAAAATCTCCCGCTTGAGGCTCGTAAATTGTGCTTGCGCCCCATGTCTTTTGGCCGCAATTTCAGTCCGATAACTTTCAAACTGAATCACCTGATCCAATATTCTCATTATGTCACGCATCTTTAATAACATCGTGGAAACCGTGGGCCGCACTCCCTTGGTGCGCTTGAACAAGGTCACCGCCGGGTTGGATGCCTCCATCCTGTTGAAATGCGAATTTTTTAATCCTCTTGGCAGTGTGAAGGACCGCATTGGTGCCGCCATGATTGCAGATGCAGAACAACGCGGTATTCTCAAAAAAAACACCGTGATTGTTGAGCCCACCAGCGGCAATACCGGCATCGCCCTCGCTTTTGTCGCCGCTGCCAAAGGCTATAAACTCATCCTGACCATGCCGGAAACCATGTCGCTGGAACGCCGCACCCTGCTGGCCATGCTGGGAGCCAAGGTTGTGCTAACCCCCGGACCTGAGGGAATGAAAGGAGCCATTGCCAAAGCTGAACAAATTGCCCGCGAAACGCCCGATTCCTGGGTGCCCCAGCAATTCGATAACCCCGCCAACCCGGCCATCCATTCCAAAACCACCGCTGTCGAGTTGTGGGAGGATACCGATGGCAAAATCGACTTTCTCGTTTCCGCCGTTGGAACCGGCGGCACCATCACGGGTTGCGTCGAATTTATCAAGCCCAAAAGGCCCTCGTTTCAAGCCATTGCCGTGGAACCCAAGGATTCTCCTGTCATCTCCCAAACCCTGGCCGGTGAACCGATCAAGCCGGGTCCGCACAAAATCCAGGGCGCCGGCGCCGGATTTATTCCCAAAAACCTGCATCTCAAGGATGCCTCCGGCAATGGGCAGATTGTGGAGTGCGTGCAGGTGACGAACGACGATGCATTTGCCATGGCCCGGCGTCTGGCCAAAGAGGAGGGAATTCTGGTGGGCATTTCCACAGGGGCCAACGTGGTTGCCGCCTTGGAAGTGGCCAAACGGCCCGCCAACAAAGGCAAAATGATTGTCACCGTGGCCTGCTCCACGGGTGAACGTTACATCAGCACCGCTTTGGCGGCAGAAGCCAGGGCCGAAGTTGGCGGATAATCCAACTCAGCCCCAAAACAGTTGTTGTAACTGCGCTTTCCTGCCGGGCGAGGAAACCAAAGGCGCTGGGTTGTTTCATGCCGTTGAAAATGGCGGCTGCCATGGACGCACACTTTGTTTTAACCCGAAAAGCGAAATGAAAAGGGTCAGGATGCGCCCGGCAGATTGGGGCAGATTGGCTTTTTTAATTGGGTTTTCAGGGTTTATTTGCTTCGGTTTGTTTTGATCTTGTCATCAACCTTGCTGGGCCGCAAGCCAGCCAAATCCATCAAATAATCCGTCTGGTTATAGGCTTCCGTCACCCATTCCACGATTCTTTTTGGGTCCGGTGAATATTCCAGTTCAATGGAAATGGATCCTTCCATCTTGAGTTCCTTGATGGCCTGCAAATAGGGCTGGAATTTTACCACTCCACGTCCGGGCGGCAGGTCTCCATGCACCTTACCGTCGCAATCACTGAGGTGAACGTGGATGGCTTTGCCTTTCAATTGAGCCACCTCACCGGGACCGCAATCCGCAAGGACCAGATGGCTGATGTCAATGTTCGCGCGCACCCGGGGATGGCGGCAATCCGTCACGAAGCGCGCCATGGCGTCCACGCTGTTCAAAAGGCTTAGACGAAAGGGTTCCAGTTCCAGGGCAATATCCACGTTCTTGCGGTCGGCGTGGTCGCCGATGGCCCGGCAGGTTTCGACGGCCCAATCCCACTGCATTGCCGGCGAGATGACTTCCTTTTGCCACAGGTATTCACCCAGGACCAGGAGGATGTTGCGCGCGCCCCATTCATGTGCCAGGTCCACAAACTTTTTACAGCGCTGCACATGGAATTCTCGCACGGGGTCGTTGAAATCAATCAATCCAGTTGCCACCACCACCAAGGAGACGATCGGGAGGTTTGCCTTGGCGCAGGTCCGTGCTATAAGCAGTTTTTCCTTCTTGGGCAGGGTCAGGGCTTCCGTGAAAATATCCACGGTGTCAAACCCGATCCGGGCGATGTGTTTCAACCCGGTGGCCGTATCCACGCCGGCCTGGCCAAATGCGCTGTTGATGATTCCAAGTTTCATGACATGTGCTTATTTATGGAGGTTGAAGGAACGGATGGGACGGCGACAGCCGTCCCCGAAAGCATTTCATCCAGAGTGACCAGCCGGCGCTCGGCCGCGCTGAGGTACGCAGCCTCCACCAGGGCCATGGTTTTAAGATTATCCCGACCATGATTCATGGGGGCGCATCCCGTTTCCAAGGCCAGCAGCAATTGACCCATCGTGCCGGCAAAGGCATCTGGAAACCAGCTCCCGGAGAGTTGCGGCGCCTGAAAGACGGAGTGTCCCCTGGCCGCATAGCGAAGGGTGGAAGGACTGGTGTAGGGATCCTTGCACCAACCCAGGTCGCCCATGGCCAATCCATTCATACCTTCAATCCTCCAGGTGATCCGCAGGTCCGCTGGACAGCCCTCCCGCGCCGGTCCTGTCCAGGTGTCATCAATCCCCACGCACCGCAAGCCATTGGCATATTCCAAGATATAGGAGCATATGCCGTCGCTGTGCGGAAAAGGCGTCCTCGGGTCGGGCCGGGTGCTGCAAAAAATACCGGTCGGATCCCCGAACCAGTGCCGGAAACAATCCAGGTGGTGGATGGACATGACACGCAGGGTAACCCAGCCCAGAGACGACTGCCATGGCATCCAATGCGGAATAGCCCGCATGTCCAGAGTGGCAAAAACAGGGTCGCCCAAAACCCCTGCGTCCAAGAGAGATTTTGCCGCCCGCACGGAAGGGTCAAAGCGCATGTTTTGGTTTACGGCCAGCACAATGCCGGCTTTTTCACAAAGGGCCACCGCTTCACGGGCCTCCGCCAGATTCATCGCCAGGGGTTTTTGTGCCAGGATGCCGCGAACTGTTCCGCGCTGGCAGGCCGCCTTGATCAGCCCCAATTGAATATTCGGGGGCACGGCTATATCCAGAACCTCCAGGCTCTTGTCGTCGAGCAGTTCCTCATAATTGCCATGCACGTGGGGTATTCCGTGGCGCTTTGCGGCGCGTGAGGCATTTTCCTGCGTCCGCGAGGCAATCGCCACCGGATTAAACCCCGCCTGGCGGTAGCTGGCCAGATGACATTCACTTACAATGAATCCGCTTCCAAGGATGCCAATCCTCGCGTTTTTTCTATCAGGCAATGGACAAGGCTGGTTCAGGTTCATGGTGGAGTCAGGTCAGGCATTGGGTGCGAGGTTGAAAAACGAGGCGCGCTGCCGGGTTGCCATCCAGTCACATACCTCTGCAAGGTTGGTCACCGGCGCCTGAGTGAAGGGCAGGAGCGGCATGTAGGGGGCAGGCCCAAATTCAGGGGTCAGGGTCGTGAGTTTCAGGCCCCGTTCAAACTGGCTCTTCCAAATAACCCTCCACCAACCCTCGTGGGCGGCAAGGTGCCCCGCCCACTCCGGGGCCCTGGGGTCCGATACTTGGGGACCTTCTTCAAATCCAACCCGGGCATGCACATGATGACATTGCCTTGCCGCTTGGGCGATGATTTCCCCACAGTCCCCCAGCAACCGTTCTGCCACGCATACCCAATGGCTAAAATCGCAGGTCAGTTTTAATTCAGGAAATTGTTTCATAACAGCCCGCGTGGTCCAAGGATTGCCAAAATACCGCATTCGATGGGTTTCGTGGCTGAGAACCACGCCGGTCTGTTTTTCCAACCCTATGGCGGTGCCATAAAAATCCTCCGCCTCCGCCTGGCTCCAGGCATCGGATCCGCTATGGGCATTGATGAAAAGGGGTTGCAGCGGCAGACATTCCTCAATTTGATCCCGCAGTGAATCCAAATGCTGCCGCACCGTGCCGCCTGGTTCGAAATCACGGCTGAAAACCTGGGGCACCCAGCCTATGCCGCTTTCCCGAAGAAATTCGATGAACCCGGACCTGTCCGGGACGAGCCGCAGGGAAATTTCCACCGCCTCGTAGCCCGTGGCCCGCCATGAGGGCAGATACCGCGAATACCCATGCGATCCATCCACTCCCCAAAGATGCCGGACGAGTTTGAATTTCATATTATCGAAAACCGATACACAGTGGAATGCCGATAGGTGTTTCCCGGCCTCAACAAAATATCACCCAAACCCGGTGTGTTGACGCTGTCCGGATAGCCCTGGCATTCCAGACAGAACCCCCCAAATTTTGGATACTTCGTTCCCGTTTTGCCCGTGAGGCTGCCATCCATGCAGGCGCCACCGTAGAATTGGAGGCAATCCTGCGTGGTCCATGCTTCCAGGACCCTTCCACTGTCCGGATCCCATGCCCGGGCGGCTCGTTCAAGGGATAAAGGCGAAGCATGGGGGACAAGGTAATTCTCGCCGTGCATTTTCAACAGCCGTGGCAGGACATCGCCCAATTTTTTCCCGCAAGTCAAGTCACTGGGGTGTCCCTTCACATCCAGCCTCGTTCCCAGCAAAGTCAGTTGCTCATTCACCGGGGTGATTTGATCGGAAAAAATTTGAAGGTGATGCCCCTCGATGCTGCCTGATCCCTCGCCGGCCAGATTGAAATAGGAATGATGAGTCAGGCTCAATGGAGTGGTCCGGTCTGTTTCCGCCTCATAATGAATGGAGAGTTCCCTGTCTCCTGAAAGGTGATAGGTCACCCGTGCCAGCACATTGCCCGGATAGCCTTCCTCACCATCGGGACTTTTCAGGGCCAGAGTCAGTTCCGGGCCATTGCCACGGTCACCAGCCGATTGCATATGCCAGTTGCGCTTGTCAAACCCCCGCCTGCCACCATGCAAATGGTTGGGGGGATCATTAATGGCCAGATTGTAATTTTCCCCATCCACCCGCAAGCGCCCGTGAGTGATCCGGCCCGCGACCCGTCCGAT
>DAIDJC010000105.1 GCA_027451565.1 Limisphaerales bacterium
CCCAAGCACCGCCACGCGCCGACCTTGAAAGGGCAGCTCGCATAGGGTGTCCAAGGCGGCAATCATCGAGTCTGTATTGGCATTGTAGGCATCATCCAGCACCCGGACGCCATGGGCTTCCCAATACTCCATGCGCATCCGCGGCGGCGCGCAGGAGGCCAGGCCCCGGGCCATATCAGCATATTTTAGACCAAGATTCCCGGCGGCGGCAATGGCCAGTGCCGCATTCCAGACCTGGTGTTTACCCAGTAAATTCACCCTATACTCCCCATTGCACGATTCCAGGGGTCCTGTCATGCGGAAAGTGGCTCCCCCTTTGTCCAGCCGTACCCGGGATACCCGCCATTCGTTGGCACGCCCCAACCCAACCCGAACCACACGGGCTTGGCTGCGCCCCGCCAGCCGGTCCGCAGTCTCGGTATCCCCATTCAAAAACAAAACCCCGCCTGATGGCAGCAATTCGGCCAGCCACCCCTCCTCTTTCAACACCCCCTCCAAATCCCCAAAATGTTCCAGATGCTCGCGGCCTATGTTGGTAATGATCCCCATGAGCGGAGACGCCATCCGCACCAGGGGCTCAATCTCTCCCGGATGATTCGTGCCCACCTCCAGGACTGCGGCGCGGTGTCCCGCATCCAGGCGCATCAGGGTCAAAGGCACGCCTATGTCATTGTTGAAGCTCTCCTCACTCCACAGTGTGGGCATGACCTGCCGGAGTATTGAGGCCAGCAATTCCTTGGTGGTGGTTTTGCCGTTGGACCCACCCACGGCTACGATCGGCACATCAAAATCCCGGCGGTAGGCCGCCGCCAGCCGGCCCAGCATTTTTCGAGTATCATCCACCGCCAGCACGGCGCAACCAGACCCCGGCGCAAGTGACGGTTCCCTGCCCCGCTCCACCAACACTGCGGAAGCTTTGGAAATCACTTCAGGCAAATAATCGTGCGCATCGTGCTTTTCCCCGCGCAGGGCCACGAAAAGATCACCCTCACGGACCCGGCGCGAGTCCGTGCAAAGATTGGCCACGCAGGCTTCCGGCCGTCCGGAGATCAACTCCGCCCCGCCAGCCTCCGCCACATATTTGAGGGTTCTGGATTCCACAGTTATTTCAAATTCGCGCTCTCAGCCCACGGTCAAGGATTGAACCGGTGCGACAAATGGGATTCCGCCACCAAGGGTTCCCGATTGGTCATTCGTTCCGGATCCGGGGGAATGTTAAAATAACTGGCACAATGCTCGGCCACATCCTTGAACACGGGTCCGCACACCTTGCCCCCGTAATAACCCTCCTGAGGCTCATCCATCACGATGGATATGCAAAGCTGGGGGTCATCGGCAGGGAAAAACCCGATGAATGACGAGAAGTATTTCCCGGGCACATAAGCCCCATGCTCAGCCTTTTGGGCCGTGCCAGTCTTGCCTGCCACCACGTAATCCGCCAGGGCCGCCCCCTCCGCCGTTCCGTCCTTGGTCACCACGGTTTTCAAAGCCTCGATCATTTGCCGGCAGGTCGCATCCCCCACCACCTGCCGGATGCGCGATGGCAAATATTGCTGCACCAACCCTTGATTATGCCGTTGGATGCGGTTGATGATCATGGGGTGCATCAGCCAGCCATGGTTTGCAATGGCGCACATGGCCATGACCATTTGCAACCGTGTCACCGCCACTCCATGCCCCATGGGAATCTGGACGATGGAAACCTTGCTCCAGTCCCGCACCGGATATAAAAACCCCCTGGCCTCCCCGGGCAGGGTGATGTCTGTGCGCTGCCCAAACCCGTAATTCCAGGCAAAATTGTACAAATCCTGGGCGCCCAGCCGCAGGCCGATTTTTGCAGCCCCAATGTTGGAGGATTTGGTAATGATGCCTTCCGTGGTTAAAATGCCAAAAGGTTCGTGATCGTGCAGCACCCTTCCCGCGTAGGCAAAATGCCCGTGCTCACAATCAAACGTGTCCGTCAGCCGCACCACCCCCCTCTCCAAGGCCCCGGATACCACCACGATTTTAAAAGTGGACCCAGGCTCCATCACGTCGGTGATCAGGCGGTTTCGAGTCTCCGCCGAAATGGTTGAGAGGTTGTTCGGATCAAAGTTGGGCATCGAAGCCATGGCAAGAATTTCGCCCGTGGACGGACGCACCACAATGCCAGTCACACTTTTTGGATGATGATCCGTCATGGCGCGTTGAAGGGCATTCTCCAGGAATAACTGCACCCCGGAATCCAGGGTCAGAGCCACATCCAACCCGTCCTCTGCTGGAACATCCTCGTCCCTCAGCGAAACCAATTCACGCTGGGCACGGTCAATTTCAGTGACCCTCCAGCCTGGAACCCCGGTGAGTGTGGCATTCATGGTCTGCTCGATCCCGTCCCTGCCAATAAGCTGGCTCACGTCGTGGTCCTGAAATAGTTGATCTTGCATTCCGCAAAAGCCCAAAACCTGGCCGGCAAGCGCCCCATTGGGGTAATTACGCCGTTGTTGAGTTTCCGCAAAAATGGCGCTTTCCCGGATCCATTGATACCGTTGGCGATCCTGTCGGGATAGCTTGGAAAATGGCGCTCCAAAATCCAGATTGGTCATGGCGGCATGGATTTGCTGCCATGTTTCCTCCGAAACCCCCTGGGCCAGCCGCACGTAGTGAACTTCATTGGTCACCATGCGGCCTTGGGCGTCACGACCCATGGTCCGTGCGGGCGAGAGTTTTTGCTTTAAAATCTCGAACGGCACATTCAGGTATCCCTGCAGTTCATGAGCCACCACCGGCGCCATGTCGCCGATCAGGGAGGGGTCTGCACAAACGGTGCGCACTTCCACCGTGATGGCCATCGGCGAATTATTGATGTCCACAATATCCCCGCGCCTTGGCGCCTCCCAATAGGCGCGATGCGTGTTGGCATCCGCAAGCCGTGACAACTCCTCGTGTCGGCAGGCCTGCAATTGCACCAGCCGCATGGCCAGCGCCACAAATGCGAGACTGACCAGCACCACAGTCACCCACGCACGGTTGTTTTTAGAATTCCAGTTCATTTACCCGGGGCCGTCCGCCCGTGGCGATCGGTTCCTCTCCGACAGCGACACGAGCGGCGGCCCAAAATCAATTCCCCACCCCGGTCTTGCCAGCCACACGGCCAGCCCATTGCCGTCCGCCTGGCGGCAACACTCCCGGATCCGATATCCACACCATCTGGTCAGGCTGCACCGGCCCCAAGTCCAGCTTCAGTTGGGTCACACGCTCGGCAATCATTTTTTGAGACGCCAGCAGATATTCCTGGTCCCGCAGCGCTTCATTGTCCTCCCGCAATTGCTCCAGTTTTTTTTCATGGTCTGATATTTGCCGCCCCAGGTTGAAAATCAGGTTTTTCTGCCAGACGTAAAACACCGCCAGCGTGCAAATAAAAGAGCAAATCAAAAAGACCTTGATGAGAGGTCCCAGCGCCAGGTTGGTCGTTTTTTTTGTCCGCAGTTTTGGCATGTTTCTCCGGTATTTTCAGTTTATCCCACAATTAAGCCCCGGTTGAATCGCCACCGGTTTTTTCCAGGACCCGCAACTGGGCGCTTCGCGCACGCGGGTTGTCCTGCAATTCCGCCTCGCCTGGAAGGATGGCCTTTCGCTCCACCCACCGCAGTTCCGGGGTAACCGGAATCCGCAACTCAGGCACATCCACATCCCCTTCAAAACGATAATCGCGGCAGCGATCCCGTCCAAAATCCTTCACCACGCGGTCCTCCAGGGAGTGGAAGGTGATCACAGCCAGACGCCCGCCCGGACGCAACAGGCCGGTCAATAAACCCAGCCCCCGCCGCAATGAACCCAATTCATCATTCACCGCCAGGCGCAAACCTTGAAAAACCCGGGTGGCTGGATGGGATTTGCGGCCCCTCCGCGGACTTACCCGCTCCACCAAGCCAGCCAGTTGCAACGTGCTCTGAATGGGCCGCACCAAACGCTCCCGCACCACGGCCCGGGCCAGTCGCCGCGAATCCCGCTCGCCACCCAGCTCCCAAAAAATCGCCGCCAACCGCTCCTCGCTCTCCTGATTCACCAAGTCAGCCGCAGTGAGCGCCTGCCGGTCATCCATCCGCATGTCCAATGGCCCGTCCGCCTGAAAACTAAATCCGCGCTCCCCCCGGTCAAGTTGCGGCGAACTCACTCCCAAGTCCAACAAGACGCCGTCGCATGCCCCGGGAGGCACCCAGCCCGCCAAATCTTCAAAATTACCACGCCTGATCTCAAACCGTCCCGCAAAATTCTGCTCCAGCCGCCTTTGCGCCGCCTCAACCGCGTCGCCATCGCGATCGCACCCATACAGCCATCCAGTCGGCGAACTCGCGGCCAGCATTTGCTCCGCGTGACCAGCTCCACCGAGCGTCCCGTCTGCGTAGCGCCCGCCCGGGCGCGGATTCAACGCGGCCAGAACCTCCGCCATCAGCACCGGCTTGTGTGTAAACGCGTGCACTGCGCATCGGTTTCCTTAAACGATTTCCACCCGCCCGTCCCCAAGCATTTCCAACTCCACATTCTCCATCCGACGCCCCCGCCCGGATACCAGATCCGGCAGTTCCATCGGCATCAATGACCTCGATTTCACCGGCACCATCTCCACATCCGCGTCCAAAAGGTCGTTCTGCATTACTTTGACCGCCTGAAGCGACAATTCCTCCTGCACCGGCCTGGAAGCCTGTACCGGCGCCGGTTCCGGTCCACGAAACGGATTCAGGCGTTCAGCCCAAACCCGCACCCCGGTTTTGGAAACGCCTCTTTCAGGCACATTGGATGGCCGCAGAGCAGCCCCAGAAGCCGGAACGGCTTTTTCGACCTTTTCAACCGGCGGCGCCACGGCAGACATCTCCTGCTGTGCAACTCCCGCGGGCTTGACCAAAAACGGATTGCGGTCGGTGTTGAATTTCGGGAGGTGATACCTTTTGTTCTCGCGATAGCAAACCTCACCACGTCCACTCAAAAAACTTCTCCCCACTGCCAGCCATTTTCCAAGATTCATAGTTTTCTCCGAGGTTATTCCATCAATTCAAAGGCCTTCGGTGACAACATCGCATCGAGAGCCTCCACTTGTTCATACCGGTTGGGGCTCCAGATCTCAAACCGGTCAATCATCCCCACCAGCACCGCTTCGTTTTTAATCCCGGCCGCCGCCGCCATGTCGTCTGGCAGACAGATTCGACCGCTCTTGTCCAAGGCCACCTGCACCGATTTACTTCCTACAAACCGCTTCAAAATGCCCTTGGCCGGATCCCCATTCGGCATGGCATCAATGTCCGCCGCCAGTTTTGCCATCCGGTCCGCAGGCAATACCCTCAAACATGTCCCCGCCTGATGCTTGGGCCAGATCATCAGCGTTAACTCCACCCCCTCTTCCTCAGGCCGCCATTTGGCCGGTATTTGAACACGACGCTTCTCATCAACCCCATGCCGGAAGGTTGAATTGTAGTAAATCGTCGCCGCACTCATGTTATCCACCGGGTTTTTAAAAACTGGGTTTTCACCCCACAACGACCCATTTTTACCCATTTTAACCCACTTTAGTCAATAGAAAACTCACCCTTTTTAGCACATTTATTGGAAAGTTATTCACAATTCATTGGTTCCCGCCTCCGCAACTACCGTTTTGTCTTCCGCATTGTCTTTGCCCCCCTCCAACCTTTAGGTTCTGGCATGCGTACGGCTGATTTCTCGTTTCCCTTGCCTTCCGACCTCATTGCACAGGTCCCCGCCGCACGCCGTGATCTCTCCCGGCTCATGGTTCTTCATCGCCAATCCGGCTCGTTGGATCATCGTCATTTTCAGGATTTTCCCGGCTATTTGAATGCCGGCGATGTGCTGGTGGTAAACAATTCAAAGGTCATTCCTGCACGGCTCAAGGCTCGAAATGAGCGAACAAGCGGTCTCTTTGAGGTGTTTCTTTTGGAGGAATTCATCAAAAACCAATGGTGGTGCATGGTCCGCCCCGGAAAAAAAGCGCCGGTGGGCGCCCGTATCCAGCTTCTCACCCGGTCTGGGGAGTCTTCCCCCATTTCCGGTTTGGTTTCAAAGGTGAATGAATCGGGTCATCGTCTTTTGGAATGGTCCGGGGTGCCGGATCTGGGGGCGGTTTTGGATGAATATGGATCTATTCCCCTGCCGCCCTACATTGCCCGTCCGGAAGTTCGCGAGGAGGATTCTGAGCGTTATCAAACGGTCTATGCGGGGCCTCAGGGATCCTTGGCAGCGCCCACGGCGGGGCTTCATTTCACATCGGAATTACTACGCCAAATTCAGGCCGGGGGGGTCTCTGTCTGCCACGTCACATTGCATGTGGGCGCCGGCACTTTTCTACCGGTCAAGACGGACTTGGTTGCAGACCACACAATGCATTCGGAACGTTTTGAAATAGGCCCGGAGACGGCGGAAACCATCACCCGCGCGAAGCATTCCGGGAAAAAGGTGGTTGCGGTGGGCACCACCGTCACCCGCGCCTTGGAGGCTTGCGCCCGCGAAAATCAGGGCCGGGTATGCCCTTTCAAGGGAGCTACAAGGATTTTTTTATACCCGCCAGCCATTTTCCAGGTGGTGGACGCGCTCCTCACCAATTTTCATCTTCCTGAATCCACCCTGCTCATGCTGGCAAGCGCCTTTGCCGCGCCCGGGCATTCTGATCGTGGGAGGGAACACATGCTTTCCGCCTACGCTGAGGCGGTAAAACAGCGCTACAGGTTTTTCAGCTATGGCGATGCCATGCTCATTTTATGATCCAAACGCCCCATTCAAAAGCCGGGACCAGGCCACAGGTGATTTTGAACATGGCAATGACGGCGGATGGCAAGACAGCGTCTGCGAACCGCAAGGTTCATGCCTTTGGAAGTTCCCGCGACCAGCGCCACCTCTATAAACTCCGCTCCACGGCAGACGCCATCCTCTGTGGATCCCGCACAGTGGAAATTTCCCGGGCGCTTTTGGACAATGGCGGAAATCGTTTCACCCGGGACCGAATTTCCCGGGGTCTTGCCGCCCACCCGCTCAGGATCATTGTTTCCGGCAGTGGATCCATCAACCCTGGGGCGCCAATATTCCAACATTCCTTCTCACCCATTTTATTGATCACCACCCGAAGGATATCCGAGGCTAAAAAGCGTGTCTTGTCCCCGCTTTTTAAGGGGATGTTTGTTTCCCCCGGTTCCAATCTGGATTTTCATGCGGCTTTCCGCTGGCTGCGGAACGAGTGGAAAGTTCGCCGGCTGGTCTGCGAAGGCGGGGCCGAGTTGAATGCGGCGCTTTTTTCCAGTCACTTGGTGGATGAACTACACCTGACGATTTGCCCTCTTATCATGGGAGGGCATCAGGCGTCCACGATTGCGGATGGCAAAAGCGGCTTCACGCTGGCACAGGCCAAATTATTCAAAATAACATCCTGCATGGCCGTTGGAGAGGAGTTATTCACA
Organism: Limisphaerales bacterium; assembly: GCA_027451565.1. Taxonomy (GTDB): domain Bacteria; phylum Verrucomicrobiota; class Verrucomicrobiia; order Limisphaerales; family UBA11358; genus UBA11358. Next base: position 7,437 of record DAIDJC010000105.1, read on the forward strand.
ACCTATACCAGGCTTCCTTCAGGCTGATTTTCGGATGGATTCCCCGGCGGCCCCTAAATCAGTTGATCACCGCCTGGCCCCGGCAATCCCAGTTGATGTCCGGACGCCCCGGATCATGCCCCGCAGCCACCGTCGCACCCGATGGCAGAACGGCTGTGCCGTCAGAAACCACATAATTATACTTGTAATAAGACACGTGCCCATCGCTAAAGGTGATGTTTCCGCCGCTGTTATGACGCGAGGAAAACCGGGTGGTGTAGCCGTGGGGCGTGGCCAGGGTGATTTGATTTCCCGAATCCCCATAATAGGGAGTTTCCACCGACCGGTCGCGGACATCTGAAAAAAGGACAAAAGCGGAGGGATTGACCACCATTTGAGATTTTAAAACGGTGACGTACTGGTCTATGTTCAGATTGGCCAGCGCCTTGGAATTCATGCAATAGGAAAACAACGGGCGCACGCCCGGGATCATGTCGTATTTATCCGTTCCAGCCTGGGCGTCAATGGACGCAATGCCTTGCGAAATGGCCATCGGGCAGTTAAAAATGGAATGGGCCACGTAAAAAATGGTGGGTGAATAAGCCCATTGGTAAAGCGGCTTGTTGCCAACATAAGATGGAAGGGCGTTGAACCAGACATCGTCCCCCTCTGGCGGTGTATGATTATGATAGGTTGGGATGGAAAGCCATGCCGGGTTATCCTGGTCCACAGAACCAGCGTAGGAATCTTGATAGCGAGGATAGGGAAACACCTGGTTGTTGTCGTCTATGTACATGTTATCCGCCAGACCCCACTGCCGCATGTTGCTGATGCATCCGGCTTCCTGGGCTCGCGCCTTTGCGCGGCTCAAGGCAGGCAGCAGCATTGCGGCGAGTATGGCAATGATGGCTATCACCACCAATAATTCAATCAGCGTGAAACCGTTGGACCTTTTAAAAATGCCTTCGTTGGACTTGATATTCATAGATTTGTTTTTTCCTCGCACAGCGCGGCGGACTCTGGTTCGGTACCCCCCAACCACTTGAAACAAGTATTAAATGACCAGGTTACGCTTATAAGGAGATCAGGTCACATGCTTGAAACATATCTTCCTCCAGGATGATGAATCAAAGATCTCAAAGTTTCCGGGGATAGGTTCAAAACCATTGTTTTTATTGGCAATTTTGACATTTTTTAAAATGTCCGGTTCGCTTGCGGTTTGGTCCGTCTTCAAACGGACGGGTGGGCTGCTCAAATTTTTTCTGCTTCTTTCCATTTTGCTTTTTCACCTGGCCTGGTTTCAAACCGGGCGGCTGGAGACAGACTGTCCAATTTACCAGATCGTAACTATTACGGCACAGATTAGCCGCATTCCCATTTTAGACTAATGGTTCCAAGTGGATTAAAATCCAAATTACAACCAAGAAGCTTAATAAACATCGAAAAATCCAACCGTTCCAAATGAAACAAAACATTCTTTTAACCATGGCGGCCTGTGCCACCCTCGGGCTGGCATCCGCCAGGGCCCAGGAAACAATCACTTCCTGGACCTTTGACAACTTGTCCGTGGCCCCGAACGCCGCGCCCTCGCCTTCCACCGGTCTCGGTTCCGCCAGCGCCTTGGGAATGAGCAACACCTACGACGGCACCAACAGCGTCAGCAACCCGGCCATTGTGAGCCTTTCCGGCAGTTCCACAGGCGCGGCGGATCCCAATGCCTGGCAGATTATTGCAGGCAGCAGCATCAGCGGCGACCACGGCAGCGGCTGGTCCACCAACGCCCCCATCGGCTCGCAAGGCGCGGCATTCAGCGCCAGCACCCTGGGCTATTATGAGATCACCGCTTCGTTCGATGTTTATGCCACCGCCAATGCCGAGGCCAACCTCCAGGTGCAGTACACCACCGATGGCAAGAACTTTCAAAACGCCAACATCATTTCCGCCGGTTCGGGCACGATTGTGACCAATTCCAACCCTGCGGATACCGCCACCGTTCAAGGAACCTACATCCACCTTGTTCAAGGATGGAATAATAGCATCAAAATCAATCTCACCGGCTTGTCCGCAGTGGATAACGACCCCCAATTTGCCTTGCGTCTGGTGAATGCCTCCACCGGGACAGACGACGTGGACACCACGGGTGCGGTCTATTCCAACATCTCCGGAAGCTGGACATTCGACAACGTCTCAATCCAGGGCGGGTCCATGGATACAATCGCGGATTGGACGTTTAACAGCGAATTGAACGACGGCACTGTTTACACGAACACATTCCCCGATATCGGCGGCGCCCAGGCAGGTGAAGGCTACAGCATGGGCTTTAATAATAACTATGTTTACAGCTCCGGAACCGGCAGCGTTGACCAGTCCGATATTACAGCCACCGGTGGAAGCTCCACTGGCACGGCATCCCCCAACGCCTGGCGCGTGCGTGGAGGACCGCCCGGAAACCCCAGCTATGGATATAACACCGCCGCACCCATAGGCACACAAGGCACTGAGTACGATGTCAACACGTCCGGCTACACCAATATCATCGTCAATTTTGACGTCTATTTCACCTCCGCTGCCGAGGCCAACATCTGCGTTCTTTACACCACCGATGGCTGGGCCACCACCAATGTGGCTCAAAATCTGGCTTTCGGATCAAACGCCTCTCTTATCCAAACCAACACTTCCAGCCCGAATACCGTGGCGGGAACTTATTTTCACAACAGCAAGGGCCAGGGCTTTTACAATGACATGGTGGTGGATTTCACCGGCAACCACGCGGTGGAAAACAATCCTCATTTCGGCTTCCGTGTTGTCAATGCCTCCACCG
>DAIDJC010000106.1 GCA_027451565.1 Limisphaerales bacterium
CAGCGCATCTCCTCACCGCTGGCCATGCCGTTTCCGACCCGCTCTGGCGCATGGCTTCCCCAATTTCCTGAATTTCCGGTTCAAGCATCCATCCTTCCCCGGCCAGTTTCATTCCACCCACCGCCTCCCCAATCAGCCGTTTTTGGGCGGAAATTTGCCACCCAAACTCGGACCGGACAAAATCATCCGTCGCACCGCCCGCAGTGACAATCACTGGCAGGCCGCATGCCATTGCTTCCAGAACGGGTAACCCAAATCCCTCCCCCCGATAGGGAAGGACAAGACACTGGCAGGCTGTATAGAGTCCGGGAAGGTCCTCAGGCGGCATTTCTTCCTTGATGTAAACAATCTCTGGCGCGCCTGGCGTGGTTTGGGCAGCGCGAATACGGGTTTCAAAAGTTTGCCCCGCATAAAAACTCTCTCCGCCAAAATCCTTGATGACCAGGCAGACATCATCTGTTGCGCTGAATTTTTGCAGGTAAGCTTGAAGAAGCAGATCCGGCCCTTTGCGTCCGATGGTTCCACCCACAAAAAGAAATTTGAATCGTTTGGTGGTGGCCAGCGCCCTCGCTTCTGCACCAGGATGGAAAAGCTTGGCGTCAACGCCGTTTGGCACCACAAAAACCTTGTGCGCCGGGATACCCGAGGCCGCATAACAATCCCTTACAAAACGGGTGGGAACCCAGAATTCATCCACATGGGATGCCTGGTCAACCCACTCCTTGGGGAGCATGCCGAATTCCCACGGTTGGATCACCACCAGCCTGCCGTGAGTGGGGCGGCTCCAGTTGGGCGGCCAAGCATGTCGCACGGTCACTGTCACGTCTGATGAGGGATGCGCCTGCAAATCCTGTTCAAGAGCCTTAAAACCGTCTGCCCGTATTTGGGCCGTGCTGATGCCTTTCACGCGTAATTCGGGCCAGGTCTTGAAAGCTGCGAGGAGTGAGCGGTTGACATGTGAAAGACTGCCATGATCCAAAAAGGACCCCACCCAATCCACGGCGATGGGATTTGCTGCCGCACCCGTCTTTACGACTTGGGGGCGCGTGAACAAGCTTTGGCTGGCTTCGACAATTTTGGGAGGTTCAGGAACGATGAAGCGGTATTGCTTGTCAAACCATCCCCTCCAACGACTGAAGAACCGGTTCAGGTTGTCCGAGACATGATTAAACCTTCCTGGCGTCTGGCCTTCATGATGATAAACCACCGCCTTGGGTTCATAAATCACCTTGTACCCTGCGGCACGCGCGCGAAGGCACAAGTCCGCGTCTTCCACTCCATTTTTATAGACCTCATCGAAACCGCCCAGTTTTAAAAACAGGTCCCGATGAATCATCAGGCAGGCGCCGGTGACCATGTCCAGGTTCCGGGCATGGTTGACCTCTGGCGCGTCTGCAGCGGCATGGCGGAAGGGATGGTCTGGCACACCGTTTATAAATTCAATGCCTGCATGCTGAACGCGTCCATCCGGGTAAAGCAATTTAGCCCCCACCACACCGACGTCTTTTTGGATGGCGGCTCTGGCCATGGCTGCCGCCCATCCCTTTGTCACACGTGTATCATTATTCAGGAAAACCACCAGGCCGCTTCGAGCCGCTTCCGCCCCTTGGTTGCATGCGCGGGCAAATCCTGCGTTCTGATCATTGGTGAGGCAGCGGAGGTTTCCTGCCGCCTGCTCTGCTTGTAAATATTCAGCCGTTCCATCATTGGAGGCATTGTCCACAACGATGATTTCCAGCAGTTCGGAACCGCTTGTTTGGCGGATTGACTCCAAACAGGCCTTGGTCAGTGCCATGTTGTTATAGACCGGAATGATCACTGAAACTAGTGTTAGCGTTATTTTATTTACAGATTGATTTGATGCCGTGTCTGAGGGGTGCGAAATTTGTGAGGGAGATATGCTTGTTGGCTTGGCCGTCGGCTGTTTTTCCACTAGACGGTCAGTGTCATTTTTAGATGCAGACCTTTGCGCGCTTTCCAAGAGTTCGTCTGCCTCCTTGACGGCAATTGTATCATGGCGGGCTAGGGCAATCTGCTTTGCTCGCTCCAAGATGCTCATGGCCATCTTGCCGCAATTCTTTTCCACCAATGCTGCGCCGATATCCAGCATGGTTTGTAAAACCAGCGCTGGCTGTTGGGTCGAGGAGGTGGAATTTAAAATCTCAAGAAAGATAGCCTCCGCAGCAGCCCATTGACCTTCGGGAATCAGGTCCTTGGCAATGGTCACAAGGCGGCGGTTGGATCGCAGCAAGTTCTCAAGGTCAGGGCTGGTTTGGATTTTTTCCGGCGGAAAAAGCACCAATCCCTGCAAGAGATTCATCAAACCATGGAGCGTTTCCGGCACAGAGGCTAGATATGGGCGCAGGCAGCGCCGGTGGTTGGCATATCTTGATGTGGTCCTGATCATGCTTTGACCGGCCACACGATAATGAAACAAAGCTTCCGGTGTAGTCACAAAACGACAACCCTGCAGGACTGCTCGCGCATGAAATTCCCAGTCCTCATGGGTGACGCCGTAATCTTCAGTAAAACCTCCAAGGCGGAAAAAAGTTTCCCGACGGATGCAAGCATTGGCGTCGCCAAAACAATTCCGCAAAGCTCCCAGTGATGCGGCACCACCAAGAAAAATCCAGCGCGATTTAGGCTTTTGTCCGGGTTTTGGCTTGGTTGTGCCTGTAAAGAGATCCATTGCCGATGTCACAACATCTGCGTCGCAGGACTGTGCCACTTTTACAAATGTGGAAACCTGCCAAGGTTTCGCATAATTGTCGTCGTCCATGAAAATAAGATATTCCCCCCGGGCATGGCGTGCACCATTATTGCGTGCAGCACCCAAATAACTGTTTTTTTGGCAAACAATCTGCCACCCACGTTGGGCGAATTCAGGCCTCAGATTGCGGATCATGGCTGCTGCGGACGGATCGGTGCTGCCATCATCAACCAGCACGACTTCGAAATTTGGATAATCCTGGCATCGAAGCGACTCCAAGGCTTGGACGAGGTACTGTGGCCGGTTAAAATGGGTTAGACAAATTGATACCAACGGCAGGGATGCAGATGGAATGGGGGTCTCAGTGGGACTGGCTGCCGCCCATTCCGCATGCCACTCCATCCATGATCGCAAATTTGCCATCTGATCTGCTGCACGTGCGGGTGCGATTCCATAATCAATGGATTTTTTTAATGCCGCTGCTAGTTCGGTCGGCTTTGGTTCAAATAAGACATTTTGATGATTATCTGGGTGGATGAGTTCCGCCACACCCTTGAAATTAACTGCCAGGATGGGGAAACCCAAAGCAAGACATTGGCGCAAACTAAGCGGCGCATTCTCGATGAGGCTCGAAATAATCACCAAACGATCCCCGCTATTGGCGCCGATAAGACGGAAATCCACCGAAGCTTTTGAGACCCGCCATGAAAATCTCCAGTCGCGGATGCGCTCGTTTAGCCAAGCCAGCGCCCGTTGGGATTGAACCGTGCTGGAATCATCCATAAACACGAGGCTGATTATGCAATTGCAACTGCTGTTAAATTGTTCCACAGCATCACAAAAGAGACTCAGGCCTGGAGACTCGTGAAGGGGACCAAGGTAGATCCACTCCCGGACGCGTTTAAGACCCTTTATTTCAAGAGAGGCAGTGGAGGATATGGGAAGGGGAAACAAGTGGTATTCATTGGGAATTATCCACTTTTCCTGTTTCAGCCATTCATGCATGTATTGCGTCGATGTTGTCAATGCATCCGCATATTTAAAACATTCCCGTTCCAAAAAATCCACCTCAAGGTCGCTTGGATTGTTGAGAAATTGATGGTTGGCGGTTCGTCGCCAGCAACTCGGCCCATGGGCATGAAGGCAAAATCCGGTGTTTGAAAAGGTCAGGTTTTGTTTTTTCGCCAGAAGGCTATAAAAACCTATCCCATGAGTGTCTGGAAAATGAACGGCAGAAAAAATTCGTTCCCTAAGCCAGAGGTAAGCCTCATAGGAGCGAGTGCAAGTCGGTGTTGCCTCAAGCGGTATCTGAGCGCTGGCGGGCAGTAAAATGAAATCAATGCCTTTAGCGGCAAAATGTTTTCTCCAATAACTCGCTGACAGGCCCTCACCATAATAGCTCCCCGTTTGAAGCAGGGTCACCCTGTAACCGGCGTTAGCGAGAGCCAAAGCCAGTTCTACCTGCGCCGACCCGGCACCTGAATCAGGACCTTCAATTGATACCCCGGGCGTCACAACGCAGATTGGTAGTGAGAATTCTGGTTTGTCCTTCCGCTCGGGTAGGGCGAAGTGCCTTGCTCCGGTTGAGATATGGCTTTTATCTGGATTCCTCAGTCGTTCGATCAAAGGACGAAGGTGGTCATCAAGTCGACACCTTGCTTGGAAAGTTGCGTATCCATGTTCCACGATTCCTCGCCCTTCGATCTGCCCTGCGGGGGATTCAAGGAAGTAACCAATCCGTTCCGGCAATTCATCAAGCGGAGCCTCCACGTAATCAATATTTGCCTGAAACGGCGGGGCGATGCTGCAAGGTTCAGTCACTACCAAAGTGCGCTGGGCAATGCCAAGCAACACGATTCGATGCCACTCGAAATATTGGTCCACCCCATGGTGAATATTGAGCAGAATTTTGCTTCTCTGGGAAAGCCCCACAGAAACCGCCGTATTCATGTTTGTGGTCTGGCCGGGGATTAATGGGCGTGCGGCTGCGGGTTTGTGAAAAAAACAATTAAACTTTTTAAGCCGATCAGCGTGCCGGCTAAAATACCTTTCCCGCCGAGGTGATCCGTGGCCGAGAAAAAGAAGATCAATCGGGCGTGCATCAAAAGTCTGGAAAAAAGTGGGTTTCTCCCTAATACCTTCAGTAAGGTGCCGAGTCTCATCAATTAGTGGCAATTGTGCCTTTTCCTGAAAAAGCGGGAAGCCGCACACATGCCCCAATGGAAGGTAATCACATGGATACCCCAGTTTTTCGATGCGCAGGGCTGAATCAAAATCAATGTCCCAGATAGCGGCAGCCCGCTCAAAGTGTTTGACCGATAGCCTGAGCCAGTGCGTGGATGGTTGTTCAGTATTGAACAAAATAAGGTTTTCGGGCCACTGGGTTGCCGCAATTTGTTTCCCAACCCCGATCTCAAAAAATTCATGGGGCGCGATAACCAGATGCCAGTCAACCTTTGGAGCAAAACCATTAAGTTCATTGCGGTTCTCCACCCTGAACCCTAATTTCCGCAAGCCTGCCCCGATTAAATCTTGTATTTCGTTAAAAAAATAATTCCCTTGCGAGTTGGTATACAGGGCGAAACTTCCTGAGAAGTCTTTAGATTCGCATTTGTCCCTGTTATTGTGAGCGTTGGCCATGTTGTTCAGCTTAGTGGTTCATGCGAAGCTTGCTTTTGAAGGCAAATTACGTCCTGGTGATTATCCCAGCCTTTTTCGTGATAGCTGACCAGCTTTAAATCAGGCAAACCAGCGAGTTGTGAAAGAACAAAAGCCGGAGAACTGATGCTGATGCCATATCCCGATTTTCCGGGATAATCAGCATAACCAAATCCAGTTGCCTCATACTCTTTGAGGATTGAGACTACTTGAGGCTCAATCAGTCCGTAGATATAGCGCCGTGTGGCGAGTGATCTTTCCACCCAACGCCCATGCATTGTGAATATAATTAAACCACCCGGTTTGACGATGGAACTGAATAACCGAATGAATTCTGCGCAAGAATCGGCGCGCAAATGCGTCAGTAGTGAACCAGACCAGATCAAATCATAACCAACGGGCAGCAAAACTCGCCTCATATCTAAATGAGAATAGATTGGTTTTGCATTGAAGGCTTGCGCGCAAAAATCCACAGATGCTTTGTTCAAGTCACAAGCTGTCAATTCAGCATGGGGAAATGAAGCCCGCAGATGTCGCATTACACGGCCATGTCCACAGGGTAGATCTAGGATGGTGTGTATATTCTTTCGTGATTGATGGACCGCTGTCAGAGCGGTGTCGATCGCGAAAAGGGCAGATTTTCCAACGTTGAAATAATGTGCCATGTCGCCCGTGAACATTTCGTCGCCGGGGCCGATGGTTTCCAGGATTTTGAAACCCGGATTTGAGTCTGACTCGACTTCCAATGATGTGCCCATTAGTCTGGGAGGCTGGGTTGGCGGAACGGAATTTTCATTGAGCGAATTGTCCACCCCGCGTATTCCAGAAGTCGCCAGGGAATCTTGAGTCCGGCCGTGGACGGTTTTTGGGGATGGCTTTCTTTGAACTAGCCTGGTGCTTGGTGACGGACCCGCCGATGTAATTGACTCAGGATCCATTCGCCTAAGTGCCACGTCGTGATAACCCCAATGGTGGAGACCCAGGTAAATAATTTCAAAACCGCGTTGCCAGCAAAGCTCGTTCACAGCGCGATAGACTCCGTATTGAATCTTCTCGGCGGGGGAGTAAAGCGTATAATCATTACACACGATCCAGCCGTCTGACTTGATCTTTTGCGAGGCAACGGCCAGATCCTTGGTCACACCATCATAGGAGTGGTCTCCGTCTACATAGATAAAGTCCAGGGAATGATCGGGCATCTGGGCCAAGGCGGATGAGGAATCACCTTCATGCAAGACCACAATGCCATCTCGTATGAACAGATCAAATGCTTGGCGGTCGAAAGGAGTGAAGTCAATGTCAAATATATGCAATTGTTTTGGCTTTAAAAAAGCCAGAATTTGCTTGGCGAAATCTCCAGCCTGTGTCCCTATTTCGGCAGCAATTCCTCCTTGGGGCATACGCGCCAAAATGTTTTCTCGACTGGGCAGAACGCGAGCCTTTTTCAGGTGCCATTCGCTCAGGTTTGGCGGTTCAACCATGGCAAATTCATCCCGCACATTATCGTAAAAATCCATAATGACTTTGCGGGCATGTGCAGACCTTGATATGACAATCTTCTCAATTTCGGATAATATTTTGGCAGCTTCCTGGTTGTTGGGGTCTAGAGTCAGGACATGGCGGGCGCAAGCCTCAGCTTTCGAAAACGCCCCTGCATGGATATGGCAGCGAGCCAACCCAATATTCGCAGCGATATGCCCTCCATGGATGGATAAAGCATTCGAAAAATCAGCCAAGGCCTGTGCGGGCTTTTTGAGCAGCCAGAGAAGTTGCCCGCGATGACTTAAAAAATCCGGATTTCGCGGATCTATATTCACCGCGGCTTCCAGACACTCCAATGCCTCTGTGAAATCACCGCGGTTCAAATATTCATTACAATCAGCTAAAATCTTGCTGAGCTGAAATTCCAGTTTTGTGCGGAGAATTCCTTGGTCTTCTGGAATATCAGTCATGGCGGCGTTCATGGTTTCGCAAAGTTCAAGCCGGCTTCCGTCCCTGCTGGATCCGGTCGGAGGCGTTGCCGGTTGCCAGTCTCGGTAACCCGGTTGGTGCTTTCACCACTGCTCCCTGGTTGTTTCTCTGGATTTCCTCATGAATTTCCTGCCGGTGCACGGTTACTGATGCTGGAGCTTCTATCCCCAACTTGACCGTGTCGCCCTCCACCTTCAATACTTTGACGGCAATTTGACCGTCAATGACGATGCTTTCCCCGGGCTTTCGGGCAAGGATCAACATGAATGTTCAAGCCGCCACTGGCAGCGGATGATGGACCGAGTATTCAGTGGCATTGGCCAGAATCACTTGTTTTCCCAGGCCTGAGTGACGATTGATGACGATGGGTCCCTTTAAATTCATGGTCGCGTGCCCGGCCCCTTTCAGGGTGACAATGCCTAGGAACTCTGCGTCTTCCGGGGAATGGATCCCCAAAAAACTGGCGTCCGCATCCGGTATTTCCGGGTGGTAACCGGGGTCGGCCAACCAGGGGTTCAGCACCACAAAAGCCAGCGCGGATGGTTCCTGGGTTTTAAGCCAGGCGAAGGGCTGTTCCCCCGGATTGGATTGAAGAGTGAAATGTTTTTGGGATTCGAATCCCAGCAAACCCTGGGGCAGGGTGATTTGCTGGTGGCCAAGGCCGGTGTCCCAATCAGGTTCAACGATGGTGGCGGGGTTCATGGGGTGTCAGGGGAGATAATTTAAGATGGAGAGTTGCATCATGCCGGCACTGCTGGCCAGGGCCGCCTGGTAGGCAGTCTGGGTCTGGTTCAGTTCAGTCAGTGTTTGAACCAGGTCCGCAGAAGAGGAGTTTGAAATATCTGTGGCCAAGGCGTTGGACTGGCTGGTGGCCAGGCTGGCGGTCGTGGTCAACCGGGCTTGAACATTCCCGTTATTGGCCACCTGGTAGGTCATGTTGTTTTCATCGTTTTTCAGGTTTTGACTGTCTGTGGACGTCACGGCGCTGGTATTGCCCGATGAAAGGTCCTTCTGAAGTTGGATCAGGTGGTTGAAAAGGTCTGCGCCGGTTCGACTATCGGTGAATAAACCGTAGGATCCGGTGCCGGTGTTGTTTTGGCCCGGAACAGTCACCGCCACGGTCACCCCTGCAGCTATGGGTGTTTGATTTACGGAACTGTTGCCCTGATAGGTCACTCCGGTGACATTGCCGTTTGCATCGGTGGTGGCGGAGTAGGGGGGCTGTCCAGAGTTTGTGCCGCCAAAGAGATACTGACCCGTGGCCGGGTCCTGGGTGTTGGCAAGCTGCACCGCCTGTTGGATCAGGGCGTTCACCTGGGTGGCATAACTCTTGAGCTGGCTGCTGGAAAGCGTGCCGTTGCCTGCCTCAGTGGTGATGGTGTTGGCCTGGCTGGTCAGTGTTTGGAGCGATTGCAAGGCGCTGTAAACACTGTTGGCCTGCGCCTGGGCCGTTGTGATATTGCTGGAATATTGCTGCTGTGCCGACTCACTGGCCAGGTCGTTGAGGGTCGTTTGCATGGCCGCCGGGTTGTCAGACGGCGCCTGCACGCTCAGTCCGGTGCTGACTTGGTTTTGCAGGTTGATTTGCTGTTGTTTCAGCAAATTAAACTGGTTCAACATGGTGTTGAGGTAGGAATCCGTGGCTATTCTCATGGGCTTGAGGGTGTCAGGCTGAATCAGCCGGTTTTCATCTGGTTCACGGTCATCATCATTTGGTTCACGGTGTTCACCAATTGCGCCGCTGCCTCATAGGCTCTTTGAAAACTCATGAGGTTGGTCATTTCCTGGTCAATGTTCACCCCGCTGACACTGCTTTGCTGGGTCGAAAGCATGTTGGACACCGCCGTCTGGTTTGTTACCTGGGTGTTGGCTGTCTGCAACGCATTGCCCAGCACAGCCACATCGGAACTGTAGGCGTTTCCGAAAGTTTGGTTGTTCAATCCAGATTGGCTCACAGTGGCCAGATTGGCCAGTTGCAGGGCAATGGTGTTGTCGCCTGAAGCCGAGGCTGACCCGGATGCTTGAAAAAGCGATGGGTTATTGGCCAAGGCGGAATTAACCCCAATATCAGAGGACCCTGTGCCCGTGAAAAATGCCGTGCCGGTCGTGCCTCCCAGGCTGTAGCCATTGGCATGGATGCCATTGACCTGGGTGATGAGATTGGAGGCCAGGGTGTTGATGCTGCTTTGAAGGGTGGATAATTCGCCATCGCGAGCATCAATGGTGCCTTGGATGCTGCCTCCGCTGAGGGTGAGGTCCACTCCGCCGGTCACGGTTTGCACCATGAGTTGGCCGCTGCCGTTGCCGGAGGCGTCATAGGTCTGGAGGGTGTCGGTCACCTTGGAACCGGATACCAGAGTCTGGCCGCCGATGCTGACTTCCACCGCTCCATTGGCTTGGTTGCTGGTCTGGATATTGGCCAGGCCCGCCAGGTTTTGAAGATCCTGCTGGCGCTGGTCAAGCAGGTCGTTGGGCGTGCCCCCGGAAAGTTCGGCGCTGGAAATCTGGCCGTTGAGCTGGGCGATGTTGGCCAACAGTGAGTTGGCAGAGGAGACGCCGTTGGTGATTGAGGTGTTGAGCGTGATGCGCGTGGCGGTCAATTGACTATCCACCTGATTAAAAGTGGAGGCCACCGTCTGTGCCTGGCTGATCAGGGCCTGACGCGCCGCAATGGAGGTGGGCGAGGTGGCCACGGCTTGAAAATTGTTGAACAGGCTGCTCAACTGCCCTGAGAGGCCGCTGCT
>DAIDJC010000107.1 GCA_027451565.1 Limisphaerales bacterium
CATGGCCATGCGCAAGGCCGTGGCCATGGCGGAACAGTTTCATCCATCAAACCAGCACCAGGGAAGCTGAGGCCAGTTCCATGGAAGATGGTCAAACCAGTCTGGAAGTGCGACCCTGCCAGTTTTGTGGAGAGTCGGAAGGCGAGGCTCGGTTGGGAATGTGGATTTGCGATGCTTGTCTGGATTCGGCAGGCAGTAGCTGTGGGGGGCTGGCCTGACCAGAAGGCGGAACGCTTAGGACTAAAGCAAAGTCTGGAACGGAGATGACTCCTTGCCACTGCCTTGGTTTTGATGGAGTGTATGGATGCGTATCGAGCTTATGCGAACCTGGGCTTACATCTTGGCACTGATCGCCTGCATGCTCCGTGGAACCGTGGCCTCCACGGTGGCCCTGGCCAGGGTGAACGGTGCAATTAGCCCCGCCACAGCGGCTTATTTGGCGCGAGCGATTGACGAGGCTGCCTCGGAGAAAGACCAGTGCCTCGTCATAGAACTGGACACACCAGGAGGACTGTTGCAATCCACCAAGGAAATTGTCCAATCTCTTTACGCCGCTGAACTGCCCGTGGCAGTTTATGTTTCGCCACCGGGCGCCACCGCTGCCAGCGCGGGTGTTTTCATCACGCTCGCCGCCGATGTGGCAGCAATGGCACCGCACACCACCATTGGGGCGGCACACCCGCTGGAACTCGGCGGCATTTCACAAAACTTTTCCACGAATGATGTGTTCCGGCAAAAAATGGAAAACTACGCCTCCGCCTTCATTGAAGGCATTGCGGAAAAACGCCACCGAAACGCGGCCTGGGCACGGGAAGCAGTGATCCACAGCCAGGCTGTGACCTCGGAAAAAGCCCTTCAAATGGGAGTGATTGACATTCTGGCCACCAACCTGCCTGATTTGCTGGCCCAACTGAATGGACGCCAAGTCCAGGGCCGCACTCTTCAAACTTTGGGAGTTTCCGTCCATGAAATACCCGTCAGCATGCTGGAACAAACCCTGGAATGGTTTTGGCAGCCGGAGTTGATGTCCCTGCTTCTGCTGGTTGTCATTTATGGATTTATTTCAGAATTAAGCCATCCGGGTGCCTTGCTTCCGGGTGTGGCGGCTGTCCTGGCTTTGATTCTGCTTTTATACATGTCTGCCACGCTGCCCATGAACATCGCGGGCCTGGCCCTTATTTTATTGGCTATTGCCTTGCTGGTGGCAGACGCTTATGCCCCCAGCCATGGTGTTTTGACCGTGGGCGGAATTGCATCCTTTTTCATCGGCAGCCTGATGCTGTTCAACCATGCGCCCCCGGGGTTTCAACTGTCCATGACCTGGATCACATCCACCACCATGACCACGGCGGCCTTTTTCCTGTTTTTTGTAAGCAAAGGTATCCGCGCCCAATTTCTGCCTGCCAAGACCGGGCCGGATATCCTGTTGGGCCGCAGCGCTCCAATTCATATTGGCATTGACCGAAACAAAGGAACGGTCTTTATTGAAGGAGAGCTTTGGAGCGCGGAAAGTTCCGATCCGATTGAGGACGGATGCTGGGTGGTAATAACCGGGCGCCGGGGACTCACCCTGCTCGTCAAGCCCTTGAAATCAAACCAGAAAGAAACAAGCCCATGAACCAGGACCCGATCAATACCCTTGTAACATTGTTTAAAACATCATTGGCCATCCTTGTGCCCGTGGCTGTGATTGCCTTCATGATCTTGCCGCAAGCGGTGCGGATTTTGAGGGAATACGAACGCGGAGTGGTTTTCCGCCTGGGCAAATTGCTGGATGCCAAGGGCCCCGGCGTGGTGTTTCTATTTCCGATAATAGACCGAATGGTGCGCATGGATTTGCGGGTGGTGACCATAGACGTTTCCAAGCAGGAAGTAATGACCAGGGACAATGTGCCCGCCACGGTGGATGCGGTGGTGTATTTCCGCGTGATCAACCCCTTGGATGCAGTGGTGAAGGTGGAGAATTATTTTCGGGCCACGTCGCTCATAGCTCAAACCACCCTCCGCAGCGTGCTGGGCCAGGCACAACTGGACGACCTGTTGGCCCAGCGCGATTCCATCAATCAAAAACTCCAGGAAATCATTGATCGCCAGACTGAGCCTTGGGGAGTGAAAGTGACCTCCGTGGAAATCAAGGATGTGGCCCTGCCGGACAGCATGAAAAGGGCGATGGCCAAACAGGCGGAGGCCGAACGCGAACGCCGGGCCAAGGTGGTAAACGCACAGGGCGAATTTGAGGCGGCGGAAAAAATGGTCCAAGCCGCCGGCATGATCGCCCGCGAGCCGATTGCCCTGCAATTGCGCTATCTTCAAACCATGAGGGAAATGGCCAGCGAACATAACACCACCACCTTTTTGCCGCTGCCCATTGACCTCTTCAGCGCTTTCCTCAAAAAATCCTGACCGGCCACCTGTCATTCCATCCAATGCCACTGTACGAATACGAGCTATGCGAGGGGTCCTGCAAGGTCTGCGGGGGCAAATTCACCCTGAACCGTCCCATTTCCGCTGCGCCGCTGGAAAAATGCCCGGCCTGCAAGAAGCCGGTTCGCAAAATTATTTCCAGTTTCAACACCCCTCACAAACTCAAGCCCCTGTCCATCTCCGACGCCAAAAAATCGGGATTCCAAGTCTATAAACGCTTGGGCAAGGGAGAATACGAGCGCCAATAAACGGATTCAAAGCTGTTTCCAAGCAAATCCAAGGCACCGGGTTGACTCATACTAAATGCTACCGGCGCCGGGCGGTGGACGGATTAAAGGCGGGACGCTCCCTTTTGACGCTTCCGCCTTCCGCGTTGACGCGGTTTGAAAATTTTGACGCGGTTTGAAAAATGCGATACATTGAGTAACCGTTATGGGTCTGCCATTCCGCACATTTCAAATCTTGAGCCTGGCCGCAATTTGTGCGGGCCAGGTTTATGGAGGAGCGCAAGCACAGGCAGACCCCGCATCAGCGTTATCAACCTTTTCCAAGCCCTCCACGGAAGACCTGCCGAACGGCGCCCCTGGCGTGACACTTCCCGACAATCCGGATGGTTTTCACAGGTGGGGCGGGATAAGCTCGGCCCAATCTGGCTCGCTGCCAGAAGCCACGCCAGACCTGTCCACCCGCCAATCCCAGCAGCAAAAAGACCGGGCTGAATGGTCCCTTCTCACGCCGGAAGAGATCATGGGCATACAAACACCGGAGGAAATGTTCGGCTTGGCTGTTCCCGGCCAGGATTTGTCGCCGGAGGAGCGCTACATGAACCGGCAGGAAGCTGCCAAAAGACACTCCGCCACCGCTTCCAGCAGAGAAAATCAAACCGATTCTTCAGGCGACTTTTCCAATGGGCAAAACTTGTCTCAACGCGGGTTTTCCAGCCTGTTTGACCAGCCCGGGACAGAAAGTTCCAGCCTGGACGGTTCCCACTCTCAGATCGGACTTGGATTCAGCAGGATCTTTGGCGGGGCTCAAAATGGTGGCTCCCCTCAAAGAGGTGCCGCCAGCATGAATGCCGCCCAAGCTGCGGCATCCGGCGACCGGGCTGCGGAAGCACAAAAGGAGGAGTTGGACATGGCCAATTTCAGAAAACTGATCGGCGAAACGCCCCCGGCGCCCGTAACAGAATTTTCCAAACCCGACCAGAACACCTTGTCGGGTTTGGAAACTCCCTTTGCCTTTTCAGGCCAGAATGCAATGAGGTTGGTCCAGCCCAAGGATCCCAGCAAACCAGAAGGCCTGGCACTGCCGCCTGAAATCGTGGGCTACGCCGCCCCTCCCAGAAAAGTCAAGAAGCCATCGTGGAAGCCTCAGCTTCCGCCCTGGATGAATGACGACTCCACCCCTTCCTCCCGCCCGCCCCAGCGCAAGTTCTATTGAGTGCGCCCCGCTGTGAGTGTGGCCCGGGATGGTCAGGATGGTGAACTCCGGTCAATGCCGGTCAATGTTGTGACGTGGTGACCAGGACCTGCTCCAAGGTGGATAGCCCGGCCCGCGCGCGATCCAAAGCCACCATGCGGAGTGTGCGCATGCCCTGTTCAATGGCCAGCTTGCCAATGTCCCGCGTGTTGGCGCGCGATATCACCATTTTGCGGATCTCATCCGAGATGGTCATGACCTCGATGATGGCCAGGCGTCCGGTGTAGCCAGAGTTTTTGCAGCGGTCACAGCCCCTGCCCCGGTGAAGTTGCACTCCTTCAAACATGGCTGGATCAATTCCCAGGTCTGCATACATGCGCGCGGGATAGGTGACAGGCTCCTTGCAGTGGGAACAAATCCTGCGCATCAAGCGCTGGGCACAGGAAAGAATGAGCGACGAGGAAATCAAGAACGGGGCAATGTTCATGTCATCCAGGCGGGCAATGGCGCCCGGCGCGTCATTGCAGTGCATCGTGGACAACACCTGGTGGCCGGTCAACGCGGCTTCAATGGCAATTTCCGCCGTTTCGGTGTCCCGAATTTCCCCGATCATGATGATGTCCGGGTCCTGGCGCAAAATGGACCTGAGCGTGCTTGCAAAAGTCAGGCCGATTTCTTTCTTGGTGGGAACCTGGTTGATGCCGGGCAACTGGAATTCGACGGGGTCCTCCACCGTGACGATGTTCCACGTGGGATTGTTCAGTTCATTCAGGACGGAGTAGAGCGTGGTGGTTTTGCCGGATCCCGTGGGGCCGGTCACCAGAATGAGGCCATGCGGGGCGTCTATGGCCGTCTTGAACTGCCGGAATGTGGCCTCATCCAATCCCAGCTTGTCAATGCTGGCGGACAAGTTGCTTTTATCCAGGACGCGGAGCACGATTTTTTCACCATGGACCGTGGGCAGGATGGAAACGCGCAGGTCGTAATCCTTGCCGCTCACCTTCACGCGCATGCGTCCATCCTGGGGCAGGCGCCGCTCGGCGATATCCAGGTTGGACATGATTTTGAAGCGGGAAGCGAGGGCCAGTTGCATTTGCTTGGGCGGCGGGGTGGCATCCAAAAGCACGCCATCCACGCGGTATCTCAGGCGCATTTGCTTTTCAAATGGCTCAAGATGCACGTCGCTGGCGCTGTCCTTGATCGCTTTCAGCACAATGAGGTTGGCCAGCTTGATCACCGGCGCCTCCTCGCTGTAAGCCGCCAACTTGTCGAGGTTCACCTCCTCCACAGCCTCATTCACCGCCTCTAACGTCTCGCCTTCCGAATCAGCATCCGCGCGCTTTTGGGCGTCCTGAATGAGGTCCTCCATGGAACCGCCCTTGCTGGTTTCAATGGCATTGAGCTTTTCAGTGATGGCCTTCTCCGAGGCAATCAGGGGAATGACATCCAGCTTCGTGATCCGGCGCACGTCATCAATGGCCAGCACATTCAGTGGATCCGCCATGGCCAGAAACAACTGGTTTTCCAGCCGGCTGACGGGGACCACCTTGTGGTTTTGGGATATTTCCGTGGGCAACAAATCCGCCACCCCCGGCGGGATGCTTAGGCGGCTCAGATTGATGGGCGCCACGTTGAGAACCCGTCCCATGCAAACCGACAGGTCTTCGGGACTCACATACTGCCGGTCCTTGTCCACCAATAGCTTGACCAGCCGTGATCCCTCCTTTTTCTGCCTCTCCAGAAGCTCCTCGATCTGTTGATTGCTCAACAGTCCATCCTCGATCAGCGCATCGGCAATGCGCTCGGCAAATGATTTGATTCTAGCCATGATTATCGAAACACCTTGCGCAAAAGGGCCGTTAAATCCGCCGGCGCGGCCACATACCACAACAGGCGCTGGTGGGTGGCTAGGGACAATTCTTTCGCCGCTTGCTGATTGAATGGGTTGGCGGTCGCCACCAACACAGATTTGCTCATTCGGTCAAAAGGCAGCACGCACCAGCGGCGGCAGGTTTCGGCGGGAAAGGTGCGGGCCAGGTCTATATCCACATCGTACCGGTCCAAGGGAAGAAACGGGCTGCGTGACCGGTCACAAATCATTTTCAAGGATTTATCAATTTGTTGGATGCCCCGGGCATGCAAGTTGGCAATGAACGGATCCAAAACATCCAGCGGCGGGCTGGTCATGTCGGGAGTCTGCCAGCAAAGGTCAAAATCACCCTCGGTGATGGCCTTGGACTCCACAAAAATCCGGTACAGTGTCTTGCGTCCATCGTCCACTTCCTCGACGCCCTCCTTCTGGTTGCGGCGACGCATGGAAGTTTCAAAGGATGGCAGGGAGTTGTTTGCGGATTTTAAAGCCTCGGGCAGCGGCTGAACTGCCACCCCACCGGCTCGCTGTTCAATCTCCTTCAGGGCCAGTCTCACGTCCTTGTCGTCCGGACGTCGCTGAAGAACCGTCTCATACTCAAGAATGGCCGATGAAAACTGGCCTTGCTGCAAATAACCCTGGGCAATGCGCTTGGAGGTGTGAACCACCTCATCCTCCCGCCCCAGCTTGAGATAAGCTTCTTTCAAGATTTCCAGCGACTGGGTGTCAGAAGGCTGTGACTGCACAATCACCTCAAACATATCAATCGTTTGAGTCAATTGCGCAGTCTCCTCCGGGTTGAGAATCTGGTTTGACATCAGCCAGCCCTTACTAGCAGATTCATTGCCAATTTCGAGTCTTTGGCGCTTTTAAACGACACAACAGCTTACGCCTCATTGTATTGCAGGAAGCATTCCAGAAAGGTGGGGGATCGAATTTTTTTGAAGGATGGATTTTCGTCCTGTCTTTTGCTTTCAGGCGTCCCAGCTTTGTGCTACACCACCGGTTGTGGAGACAACAAGACCAGCCATGACCCCTGAACCGGGCGAACGCTTGCTGCGATTTGTGGGCGATACCATTTGTTTTGCCCTGCGGATGAACTCGTCAGGAGAGGCCCAAAGAGGACAGGCGCGGCTACGAACCAATCTGGGGCGGGGTAAAACCAAGCGGCAGGAAATCATCCATGCCCATGCCGGAGGCGCGGTGGTGGCCAACGCCTCATGGCGCGACCTGCCCATGCAACCCTCTGCCGATGGTTGGGAAATCACCATTCCCCTGGCCGAGACGGGATTCTTCCAGGCCAAGGCGTATTGGCTGGATGAAAACAATACTCAACATTGGCCGGATGGACCGGACGTGGGCATTTGTGTTCATCCGGATTTCACGAGGTCGGCCAATACAATTTACTGTTGTTTCACCCGGCTGCTGGGGGAAACCCGCTCACTCGCCTCAAGCATCAACCCCTCGCTGGAACCCGCTCTGGCGGCCTTGGAATCCGCCGGATATGCCACATTGCCGCCCTCGGGAAAATTCCGCGATGTGTTAAGGTTGCTTCCCCACATTGTGAACCGCTTGGGATGCCGCATCCTCCATTTGCTGCCCATCCATCCCACGCCAGTCACCTATGCACGGTTTGGGCGTTTTGGAAGCCCTTACGCTGCGCTGGACCTGACTACGGTGGATCCGGCTCTGGTGGAATTTGACCGTAAGACCACCGGTATTGACCAATTTTGTGAGCTTACGTCCGCTGCCCACGCCCTTGGGGCCAGGGTTTTCCTGGACATCGTGATCAACCATACCGGATGGGGTTCCCGGTTGCAGGAATTGCACCCGGAGCATTTCCTGAAAACACCCGCCGGGGAATTCGCCAGCCCGGGCGCCTGGGGCACAATATGGGAAGACTTGGTGGAACTGGAGCAAAAGAGCGTCCACCTATGGGATGAAATGGCGGAAGCCCTCCTGGTTTGGTGTCGCCGGGGGGTGGATGGTTTTCGGTGCGACGCAGGTTACAAAATTCCAGTGGGCACCTGGCAATACATCATTGCCCGCGTCCAGGAGGAATTTCCCGAGACCGTTTTCCTGCTCGAGGGTTTGGGCGGTTCCTGGGAAGCCACAGAACTTCTCCTCACGGAGGGGGGCATGCATTGGGCCTATTCAGAGTTGTTCCAAAACTACTCGGGCCAGGATGTCGCGGGGTATTTGGATTATGCCATTCGCCAAAGCTCCAGGGTGGGTTCTTATATCCACTACTCCGAGACTCACGACAATGCCCGGTTGGCCGAACGGGGACGCTTATGGTCCCTGCTCCGCAATCGGCTTTGCGCCCTCACCTGTTCTTCGGGTGGATTTGGTTTCACATCAGGCGTGGAATGGCTTGCCACGGAAAAAATCAAGGTCCATGGCTGCACCGGCCTGAATTGGGACTCAACTCTCAATATCGTTGAGGAACTGGCTGTTTTGAACCGGCTGGTCTGTGATCATCCCTGCTTTTTTGACGGGGCGCGCCTCACCCGGTTGAGCTCCAAGGACTCGCAGGTTTACGCCCTGATGCGCGTATCTGCTGAGGGACTTGATTCCATCCTGGTGCTGTGCAACACGAATCTGGACCAACCCGCCACGCTGGTGGTGGCTCCGGACGAAGGGATCCCCGACCCGGCATCATTCCAACACGAACTTTTGGCTCAGGCGCCGCCTGACACCCGCCATGATACAGCGGGAAAGCAGGGAACCAGGTTCAACCTCCAACCAGGCGCAGTGCATTGCCTGGCCATGCAACCCAAGCCTGTCGGTCTGGCGGGCGATGCCTACCGCAAAGCACGGGCCCAGGCTGCCTTTGCTTGGAAATTGATCCACCAGAACATGCCCGTGGAAACCCAGGCAAAATTGGACTGGCGTTGGCTGGCCCAAAAAATGGATGCCCAGCCCATCGCCCTCTGCGGGGCCATCATTCAAGCCGGACTTGAACCCGGAAACAAGGACCTTACCGGAATTTTTGAATCCGTAATCGCAGGCAAGGAGTACCTGCGCCTCGTGGTCTGGGATTTGCAGGATGCCACACGTGTCACGCCTGTGCCATTTGGTTTTCAGGTGCTGATTCAGTTGCCCTGCCCTTTTCAAGCCCGTCTTGAGGGCCTTGGCGACCTTCTCCACCAGGAACAGCTTCCTTGTCCTCCCTGGGACCCCGTTCAAATCACTTCCATCCCCACACAAAATGGGCACGTGGCCATCCTGCCGCCAACCCGGAACATTGGAGTTGGTGTTTTGATCCTCCAGCGGCCCTCGCAACCGCAACCCGTGCGGGCCAGGCTGTGCCTGTTGCCGCCCAGCCCCGATTCCCTGCCAAAAAGCGGGGCTTTACCGGATGCAAATTCACTGGTTTTACTCACAAACGGAATTGGTGGGATGGCCCGGTTGCGTTTGGATTTGGGCCATATCGAATCCAAGTATGATTGCGCGCTGGCTGCCAATCTGAATCCGGAGGTCCCGGTGGACCGCCATGTTTTTCTGAAACGAATTCGCGCATGGGTGAATGCCGACGGCTTTTTATCGGCATTGGACAGCCATAATTTGGTGAATTTTATAGCTCAGCCCGCACCCACATGGACCTTTCTCGTCAACGCGGGAGATGGGCGCACACTGGAAATCCAAATCCAAGCGTGGATGGTTCAGGGTCAAAACACCACGGTCTTCAGCTTTCACCGACCGCTCCATGTCGGCAATCCTTCTCAGTCACTGCCCTCAACAGCGGATGTGCGCTTGACGGTGCGCCCGGACATGGAGGACCGCAACTTTCACTCTGAAACAAGCCGGAACGGGGGTGCGGAATTTCATTTCACCACCCACACCCATAACTTGCTGGAAACGGCGGAATCCGCCGCATGGCTGGCGAATTGGCCGGATCATGCCGCGGGCTGCTGCGGTTTTGCCTTCACCCCGGCTACCGACCGGCAGTTGCGCGTTCTTGCCGGACCGGGCGTTTACCATTCCCAGCCCGAGTGGTCCGGACAAATCCCGCATCCCGTGGAGCAGTCCAGGGGACAGACTGGTTTTGGAGATGCCTATAGCCCGGGTTGGTTTGACCTGCCCCTTCCGCCCGGCTCGCGGGCGCATCTGGTTGCCACGGCAGAAATAGACCCGCAATCGGCGTTGCCGCATCATTTTGGGTCGCCAGGACCAGCCCAATCGGCCGCCACGAAATTCAAACCCGATTCCTTCGAGGCTCAACTGGTTTCCGCCGCTCGCGAATTTGTAGTGCGCCGCAATTCAGGCAAAACTGTCATTGCCGGGTATCCCTGGTTTTTGGATTGGGGCAGGGATTCGCTCATTTGCGCGCGCGGCTT
>DAIDJC010000108.1 GCA_027451565.1 Limisphaerales bacterium
AACCACATCTGCGCCTGTATGGTCCGTGTTATCCTTGGTGCGCCCCCATTGCGGACGCGCCATGGAAAGGCCAATCAACATCACGCTCAAGGTGAGGAGGAACTCCTTGAACTGACGACGGGCCGGACTGTGGGAGGCAGCAAGCCATCCGCGTTGCGTTGCTGAAACCATGGAATTCATAAGCCGACGCCGTTTGGCCGCTGTGCGCAGGTGCCATGCCACCAAGACCACAGGACCGAGGCCAGCGAGCCACAGCCAGTTCGGATCAGAAAAATGAAAGGCGTATGGATTCATTTTCAGGGAATGCGGCAGAACCTGGTGCCTTGCAACAAAAACTCAATTGTTAGGACCGCAAGTGCTGCCAGCAACCAGTATTGGTACAAAGGTTCGATGATGGTATATTGGCGCGTGACGGCGGAGGTTTTTTCAAGCCGGTCTATCTCCTTGTAAATGCTCTGAAGTTCATGCTGGGTGGTCGCCCTGAAAAAACGCCCGCCAGACAGGCTGGCCATTTGGCCCAAGACCGCATAGTTGGCGGGTTGAAGCACCAAAGTGGGAATGATCCGCCCCTGTTCATCAAGAATGAAGCGTCCGGTGGCAGGGTCAAACCTCGGAAGATTGCAGGGTTCCTCGTTGCCGATGCCGATGGCATAAATTTTAACCCCCATGGCTGCGGCCAACTGTGCGGCAGGAAGAGGATCCACCTTGCCCAGGTTGTTGTCTCCGTCCGTGAGCAAAATCATGACCCGGCTGCGGCTGCCCGGCACGGCAGCCAGTCTCTTGGCCGCCACCGCCACGGCGTCTCCAATGGCAGTGCCCAGG
This sequence comes from Limisphaerales bacterium, assembly GCA_027451565.1. Lineage (GTDB taxonomy): Bacteria > Verrucomicrobiota > Verrucomicrobiia > Limisphaerales > UBA11358 > UBA11358. Next base: position 823 of record DAIDJC010000108.1, read on the forward strand.
TCTGAAATGATGCCGATGTGAAGCCGGTCCAGGTTTTCAATCAACCAATGATGATCCAAGGTCAACGGGCTTGTGAGGTAGGGCACGCCGGAAAAGGAAATCAGCCCAATCCGGTCATCCGGACGTCCCGCAATGAAGTCTCGCAACACCCCGGATGCGATGGCAAACCGTGATAATTTCTGATCGGGACGCCCCATATCAACCGCTTCCATGGACCATGAAAGGTCCAGGACCAGCATGATGTCAATGCCGGGCGTGTGAGTTTCCACGCGGGCATTGACCCGCTGCGGTCCGGCAAGAGCCACGATGGTCAGGGCCAGCGTCAACAGGCGGAGGAACAAAAGCCAGCGCCCTGCCGAGGAGCGGGCCGGCACGGCCACGGCCCGAGCTATTTCCGCGCTGGGAAAAATCAATGCGGACCGGCCTGCGACCTTGCCATGCCACCAGGCATAGAGGGGAAGCAGAGCCAGCATGCCCAGAACCCAGGGAAATTCAAAAGTCCATGTTTCGCTCATGCTGGCTTCTCCTCGCGACCGGGGCCTTTGACCTGGCTTTCGATGCGGACTATTAAAGCCTGTGCCCGAGCCACGGTGCCCCGGGACGAGCCAGGCCCTTCAGCCGAGTAAACACGAGCCGCGCATTCTTCCATCAACTGGCTGAATTCCATGTGTGAATCCTTTTCCAAGGATGCAGTGCTGGCAAGATGGTGACTCAAATCCCTGACCATCCATTCTCCGGGTGGCAGGTGGAATTTCGTGGTGACATATTGACGCAGAATTTGCATGACGCCGGCCAGCAGGGATTTATCCTCTGGACTATCCAACCAAGCTGCCAGGGCTTTTGCAGCGGCGGCGGCCGGGTCTGGCTGTGGAGTATGCCGCTTGCGCATTCGCCACCAAACGAGTACCACCAATGCCAAAACTGCGATGATTCCCAGGACTGCCACCAAGATAAAGTGGCTCCAAGGAAAAACCTCGGTCGGCAACAAGCCATGCGCGGGCGCCAGCACCGGCAGTTCATTGGTTTCCATTTCGTTCGGATTGTCCCCGCCCGTTTCCATCGCCACCATTCCGGACCTGTCCGGTTTTGGCAGTGACCACGGCCCAGCGCGGGGTGACGCCGAAATGTACAGCCACAGAGGCCGCACCATCAAGCAAACCCTTGAACATCCTTGGCAACCTTGAATCCAACCGTGCAAAGTTGGAATTTCCCTAACCCGACTTCCACTATTCGGCTGGAAAAACGGCGATTTTTGGGGGCCGATTTTGTTGGAAGTGGTTGATGGGACGTAGTTGGATTTTCCAAAATGGCTGCAATGCAGACCCACCCTCTTTCTCGGCCCTTTTTCAAGTTCATAAGGGAGGGCCAATAGGTTTCTCAAAGAGAGCAAACGTTTCAAAGACGGCAAGGAACACCACTATTGGGGTTTGGTGAAGAACCGCCATGTGGATGAAGGAGGCAAAGTGGTGCAGCGGCATGTGCTTCATCTTGGGGATATCCATTCCAGCCAGTAAGCGGCATGGCGCAAGACTCTTGATCTTTTTGAAGCTGGTTCGCCGCGTCCGCGCAAGGTGCATTGCTTCGGTTAGCCTGACATCACTTGACCCGTGGCACTGGCAATTGTAGGGTAATTGGCATGGTTTGGGTTTCATTTCAGAAGAAACGTTCATCCGGGATAGTGCTCTTCTTGAGCGCAATGATATTAATGGTTTTGGAAGCTGAACGTGTCCAGGCCTTGCCGTTTTTCCCAATCGCATCCAACTCAGTGGATATTTTCCTGGCGGGAGGCGTGGCGGCTTCTCCGGACGGGAATTTTCTGGTGGGCCTGGCACGGAACGGAACCAATGCCTGCGCCCAGCTCATGTCTTCGAATGGAGTGACAGCAGCGCCGCTTTTAAACCTGGGACCCAGTCAGGGCGCGGCATTGGTGGCGGCTGGCACATCCAATTATTTCGCCACATGGGCGGGCAACCAGGTGGAGGGGGCATTGGTTAATCTGGACGGGAGCCAAGCCGGAGCCAGCTTCAATCTGCCCGCATCTCCAAACTCCGCCGAGACAGCGGTTGGATATGGAGGCACCAATTATCTGGTGGTTTGGGAGGATGAAGGCGCGTTGAACCCAGGTTTGGGGGTTTTTTACGGGCAACGGGTGAATGGGCAGGGACAGTTTGTGGGCTCACCTCTTCTGCTGGGCAATACCCTGGCTGCGCCACAATACAACACCCATGCGGCACTGGTATATGGCGGGTCCCAGTTTTTGTTTGCGTGGATGCGCACCAATTCCATATCAGGCGGATGGGACACTGAAGGAACTTTTGTATCGGACGGCGGGGTCGTGAGCGGGCCCTTTTTAATCAGCCAAAACACTTCGCTGGATGCCATGCCGCCTGCGGCAGCCACAGATGGGACGCGATTTTTGGTGGGCATGAACCGGGATTCTGCCCACACCTCTTCAGGCGGCCCGGTTTGGAACGTTGTGGCCAGGATGCTGCAACCGGATGGATCCACGCCGGGGCCTGAGGTGATGATTGACACCAACCAAGCCACCATCAATGCAATCGCCTATGATGGCGCCAATTACCTGCTCGTCTGGGGAAATCATACCTACACCACAAACTCGGCTAAAAACGTGTCATTTGAAATGGTTCGAAGCAATTTGACGAGCCTCGGACCGGTTTTTAATCTCTTTGCGGCTGCGGGACCTGAGTCGCCTTTGTTTGGAGGAACGGTCTATTTGAATGGGCAATTCGCCGTGGGCTGCATGCTGGGGAATCTGGAGGTAAGCGGATCAGGTCAAATCACTGGCCTGACCAGCGGCGTGGTGGAAGGGTCCCTGCTGCCATCCAGCACACAGCCGCCTGTGTTGCGCCCTGGTTTGCGCATCGGAAATACCTTTCCATTGCGGCTTTCAGGAACCCCCGGCGTGACCTATGTCATCCAAGCGGCAAGCCAGCCCGGATTCCAATCCTGGTCAAATCTTTTCACCAATTCACCTTTGACCGGCAGTTTGGAGTTCACGGATTCTGCAGCATCAAGTCCCATTAGGTTTTACAGGGCGTCGCTGCCCTGAAGCCGTTTTTCACCTGGCACAGTTTCCCGCGTCCTGCCGCTGGCTCACCCGGGTCCCGCTTTCCGGCATTCACAAAACAACTGGGTGGAACAACCCAGCCCTTCCTGCCCTGCTTTTTCAGGCAGGAACACAACTTTGGCGACTGCGGTGAATGAGATTGAGCGGGCCTATCTTTTTTTATGGACGCGCGCAGCCACTTTCAGGCGCAAACCATTCAGACGAATGAAACCGGTGGCGTCATCCTGATTATATGCCTTTGTGGGGTCGGCTTCCATGGTGGCAATGTGCGGATTATAGAGGCTTACCGGGGATTTTCTTCCAGCCACCATGATGTTGCCCTTGTAAAGTTTGACCCGTACCGTGCCAGTGACATTTTTTTGGGATTCCTCGACATAGGCTTGCAAGGCGAGCCTTTCAGGCGCGTACCAAAAGCCGTTGTAAACCAATTCGGCGTATTTGGGAATGAGCGCATCCCTCTGGTGCATCACCTCCCGGTCCATGGTGAGGGATTCCATCTGGCGATGGGCGAAGTGAAGGATGGAGCCGCCCGGGGTTTCATAAACTCCGCGTGATTTCATGCCTACAAAGCGGTTTTCCACCATGTCCACCCTGCCCACGCCATGCCTGCCGCCCAATTTGTTCAAGGCCAGCATCACACCCAGCGGATTGAGACGGCGTCCATTGACCGCCACGCAATCGCCACGGAGGAATTCCAGGTCCACAAACTCGGGTTTGTCTGGCGCATCCTCCGGGAAGACGGACAGCGTGGTGAAATAATCACGGTTTTTCGGGTGTGTGCTGTCATACCATGGATCCTCCAGAATGCCCGCCTCATAAGAAATGTGCAGGAGATTGCGATCCATGGAATAGGGCTTTTTGGCACTGGCCTGCACGGGGATTTTATGGAGGCTGCAATAATCAATCATCTCCTGGCGGCCTGGAAATTCCCTGCGATAGCGTTCATCCCTCCATGGGGCGATAACTTCAATATCCGGGGCCAGGGCGGCGGCGGTGAGTTCAAACCGAACCTGGTCATTGCCCTTGCCAGTGGCACCATGGGCGATGGCCACGGCTTTTTCCTTGCGGGCAATCTCCACCATGCGCCGGGCAATGAGCGGCCGGGCGATGCTGGTGCCCAGGAAATACTGGCCCTCATAGATGGCGCCTGCGCGGATCATGGGGAAAATAAAATCACGAGCGAACTCTTCCTGAAGGTTGTCTATGTAAATTTTGGAAGCCCCGGTGCGGCGCGCCTTGGCCGCAAGCCCGCGCAGTTCATCCGCCTGCCCGATGTCAGCGCAGAACGCGATCATTTCCGCCTGGTATTTTTCCTTGATCCACGAAAGGAGCACGGAGGTATCCAAGCCGCCCGAATATGCCAGAACAATTTTCATGAGCGGGCATTTTAAGCGTGAAACCGGGTCTTGCGCAAAGCGGAAATGCGCAAGTTTGAACACGGTTGGTCCGCGAAACGCTGAGCCGCCTGGTCTGCTGTCTGGCCAAGCCATGTCGTTTTTCCCCAGAATCGGAAGACAAAGCGCGGTTCCATGCGGGGAACAGGATTTCAGCCAGGTCGGGGCCGGAGTATTCACACGGCGCGGGGCGAGACCCGAGACTGCCCATGCCAAAGCCCAAAAAACTTTTCCGCCCCCGTAGCAAACGGCGTCCCTGCCCGGGGCCCAGGTTTACCAGGATAGGGAGCCGCCGCTTTGATATTCAGTCACCCTGGTTTCAAAAAAGTTTTTCTCCTTGCCCAGGTCAATGGTTTCACTCATCCACGGAAACGGGTTTTTGGCGCCATACACCGAGGCCAGCCCGATGCGTTCGAGGCGGCGATCGGCAATGTGGCGGACGTACTCACGAAACAACCCGGCGTTCAAACCCAGAATGCCGCGCGGAAGACAATCCTCCGCATAAGCGATTTCCAATTCCACGGCTCGCTCAATCAAGTCCTGCAACTCGGCTTGGAACGCCTGCGTCCACAACTCGGGGTTTTCCGCCTTGATGCCATTGATCAAATCAATGCCAAAATTCAGATGAATCGTTTCGTCACGCAAAATGTATTGGAACTGCTCGCCGATGCCCGTCATGCGATTCTGGCGATGGAAGGACAGCATCATGACAAAGCCGCTGTAGAAGAAAATGCCCTCCATGATGACATAGAAGCCCACAAGGTTTTTCACGAAGCGCTGCATTCCCTGAGGGGTGTCCGTGGTGAAGTCCGGCTGCATGATGTCAGCGGTAAGCTGCATTTCAAAGCCATCCTTGTCTCGGATGGAATTGACCTCGTGGTACATGTTGAATACCTCGCGCTCATCAAGGGCCAGGGATTCACAAATGTAATGAAAGGTGTGGGTGTGAATGGCCTCCTCAAACGCCTGCCGCAGCAGGTATTGCCTGGCCTCTGGATTGGTGGTGTGCTTGAAGATGGCGAGCACGATATTGTTGCCGACGAGACTTTCCGCCGTGCTGAAAAAACCGAGGTTGCGCATGATGACCAGGCGTTCGTCGCTGGTCAGTTTGTTGGATTTCCAAAGCTCGATGTCTTTTTGCATGGGCACCTCCGTGGGCATCCAATGATTGGCGCACCCATTGAGGTAATGCTCCCACGCCCACTTGTATTTCAGGGGCATGAGCTGGTTGACATCCACGGCACGGCAATTCAGGAGACGCTTGTCCTGGGCATTGACGCGCCGGGCTTTATCGTGGTCGTTTGAATTTGGATTGATAATGTTACGGGTGGACATGATGGGAGTTCAGGTTTGGGATGGGGCGGGGGTTGGGACGGGGTGCGAATCATCCAGGAATTTCGTGGCGCGAGGCCGACGGCTTGCATGGATCGTTGAAATGAACCGGATGAACGGAGGCATGATGAAAAGAGTCATTGGCAGGCTTCGCATGTTCCACCATTTCGCGCGGCTTCAATCGAGCAGGTGTTTGTTTCCCCGCCAGCCTGTTGCCGGTTGACGGCAATATCCGCGCTGGCGGATTTATTTTTCATCCAACGCGGCTGCAAGCCCCGGCGGTTGACGTCTGTGGTTGATTTTTCGATCTGGGTTGCCGCCTGCGCGCGCAAATAATAAGTCGTCTTCAAACCGCGCTCCCAGGCCAGCATGTACATTTCGCTCAACTGTTTTCCATTGGGCTGGGCGATGTAAAGGTTGAGTGACTGGCCCATGTCAATCCACTTCTGGCGCCGGCTGGCGCACTCGATCAGCCAGTGCGGTTCGATCTCAAAAGCCGTTCGATAAAGGTTTTTCAATTCTTGCGGGATGCGTTCGATGGCCTGTATTGATCCGTCGTGATATTTCAAATCATCCACCATGGCATCATCCCACAACCCGAGGCGCTTCAATTCAGCCACAAGGAAATGATTGGGGGCGGTGAAATCGCCGCTGAGGTTTGCCTTGGCAAAGAGGTGTTTGTAAGCAGGCTCAATGGATTGGGATACGCCCACGATGTTTGAAATGGTGGCGGTGGGGGCTATGGCGAGGGTGTTGGAATTGCGCAATCCGTGGCGGCGGATGGCCTCACGCACCGGCGCCCAATCCAGCCTGGACATCCGGTCCATCTCCAGGCTTCCGCCCCTTTCCTGCGCCAGCAATTCCACGGTGTCCAAAGGCAGAAACCCCCTGTCCCATTTTGATCCCTTGAAGGTTGAATAGGCGCCCCGTTCAGCAGCAAGCGCAGCGGAGGCAGACAGGGCATGGTAGGAAACCCATTCCATGCTGGCATCCGCAAATTCAACCGCAGCTTCGCTTGCATACGGAATCCGCATCCGATACAGCGAATCCTGAAATCCCATCACCCCCAATCCCACGGGCCGATGCCTGAGGTTGGCCGTTCTGGCTTCCGGGGTGGGATAAAAATTGATGTCAATCACATTGTCCAGCATGCGCATGGCTATCCTTATGGTCCGGGCCAGTTGATCCGTCTCGAGGCCGGATTCATGGCAATGCGCGGCCAAGTTGATTGAACCCAGGTTGCATACGGCGGTTTCCTCCGCAGATGTGTTGAGCAGGATCTCCGTGCAAAGGTTGGACCCGTGCACCACACCGACATGGCTTTGGGGCGACCGGATGTTGGATGGATCCTTGAAAGTAATCCACGGGTGGCCGGTTTCGTACACCATCGTGAGCATTTTCCGCCAGAGGGTGGCGGCTTCCAACCGTTGGAACAAGGCCATCTGCCCCGCTTCGGCGCGGCGCTCATATTCTTCGTAACGCTCCTCAAAGGCCCGTCCATAAAGGTCGTGCAGGTCGGGTGTGTCACTGGGGTTGAACAAGGTCCAATACCCTCCCGCCTTCAGCCGCTTCATGAACAGGTCGGGAATCCAGTTGGCCGTGTTCATATCATGAGTGCGACGACGCTCATCACCGGTATTTTTGCGCAGCTCCAAAAAATCCAGGATGTCCAGGTGCCAGGTTTCCAGATAGGCACACATGGCTCCCTTGCGTTTGCCGCCCTGATTGACCGCCACGGCGGTGTCGTTGGCCACCTTTAAAAAGGGGATGACCCCCTGGCTGGAACCGTTGGTGCCGCGTATGGGTGCGCCGGTGGCCCGCACGCAAGTCCAGTCGTTCCCCAACCCTCCAGCCCATTTGGATAGGCGGGCGTCATCGGCAATCACCTTGAATATATGATCCAGGTCATCCAGCGTGGTGCTCAGGTAGCAGGAACTGAGCTGGGGATGGCATGTGCCGGCATTAAACAGTGTGGGGGTGCTGCTGACGAATCGGAAAGTGGAAAGCATTTCATAAAACTCAATCGCGCGCGTCTCTTTCTCGGCTCCCTCCCTGATTGCCAGGCCCATGGCCACCCGCATCCAGAAATACTGCGGAGTTTCCAGGCGAACGCCATTGTCATGGAGTAAATAACGGTCGTAAAGCGTTTGAACCCCCATGTACTGAAACTGGTTGTCCCGGTCCATTCTCAACGCGGCGGCCATGCGAATCAGGTCGAACGAGGCCATTTCCGGGGAAAGCCTGCCCGCAGACACGCCCCGGGCAATGTATGGGGCGAAGGCCTCCCGGTGGAGTGTGGCCAGTTCGGCCGGGGTGGTGTGCTCGGGCAGGATTTCCCTGTAAATCTTGCTCAATAAAAGGCGCGCCGCCACCACACTGTAGGCCGGTTCACGCTCAATCCGGGCGCGGGCGGCCAGAATCATGGCCTGGTCAATCTCGGTGGATTTCACACCGTCATAAAGATGCTGGATGGTTTCCTGGACCAGTTCGCCAGGTGGACAGGTGATCTCAACTCCGCGGCACGCATGGATCAATTGCCTTCGTACTCGGTGGAAATCCAGCAACTCCCTCCGCCCATCACGGGTGGTCACCTGCAATCCCGCCTCAGGACTGCCGGGACCATCTGATTCGCCTCGCAGAACTCTGGCCCTGCGCCGTTCCTCCCGATACACAATATACCGCCGCGCAATGCTGTGGTGTCCCGCCTCCATCAAACGCGTCTCAACCAAATCCTGGATGGATTCGATTTCCACCACCCCTTCGCGGTCCCGCAGTTTCCCGAGATCCTTGATCACCGCCTCGGTGACTCGTCCCACATTCCCACTCCCAGCTTCGGGCAGGGGTTCATCCGGGTGCAATCCGGCATCTGCCTTGAAGGCTGCCTCTATGGCACGGTAAATCCGGCGTTCATCAAAGTCGGTCACCTGGCCATTGCGTTTGCGAACGGTCAAGGAGCTGCACGGCATTTTCTCGGTCATTGTCTGAAGCATATTGTTTCCCGCAATCTCACGGTTTAACCCCGCATACGGCGTCCTTCCGGATGGGGCCATTCCCTGTTTAATGAGCTTTATTTCACGGCTGCCCTGCCGCGATTTTTATTTTTGAGGAAAACACCCGCGAAGCAAATGAGCACAAAAGGCCCGCTTGTCACCGCGAGGGATCAAGACGGGCTGGCAAGCTCGACTTATTTCCCCATCCAATCGTTGGCGCGATTTTTGCCGTCCACAACGGTGAACGGACTTGATGAGCATGCACAAGCAGGTCTTCTGACTTCGAGGTTATCCTACTAGCTTCGCCTTACCGCCTTTGGGCAGTGGCTCTTGAAGCGTTCGTTGCTCGTTACAGCGGCGCTACCGTACGGGATTTACACCCGTTTCCCTATTCTCCTCAAAC
>DAIDJC010000109.1 GCA_027451565.1 Limisphaerales bacterium
ATTTGCCGGGCTTGGGGCGGCAGCCGCAACTTTATTGGCCGCCATATTGATATTTTTATTGGCTGTTCTACCGCAGCGCCAGCAGGCAGACGCTGTAACCCAAACCGTTACGGAGGAAAGTGAGTCGCCCAACGCCGCTGCGGTCAATCCCTTGCCCAGCGAACTCACAACCCCGCCCGTTACAAAAATGAATTTCATGTCAAATTAAAATCAACTTGCAAAGCCGCCATTCCAAAGCCGCCATTCATATTGCCGCGCACCGAACCCGGCCATCCCCTTCTTCTCTTATTCACCGCACATCTTTAAGGACAACAACTTTTCCACCACCTGCACATCTTCCGGCCTGTCCACCCCCACGCTGTCATGAGCCACCCTCACCACCTCCATGCTCATGCCATTTTCCAAGGCCCGCAACTGCTCCAGCTTTTCCGCCCTTTCCAAACCCGATTCCGGCAGCGCCACAAGCCTCAACAAGGCCTCTTTCCGATAACCGTATATGCCCAAGTGCTTCAAAAATGGAAACGCCGCCAGTTGCTCCGGCGCCGGACGACTGGCGGTCTCGCGCAAATAGGGTATTGTGCGCCTTGAAAAGTATAACGCCCGGCCTGCGGCATTGACAACGACTTTTACAACGTTCGGATTGTCATAATCCTCTGGATTACGAATGGGCGAGGCTGCCGTGGAAATTTCCGCCTTGCCCAGCGCGCCGGCAACGGCATCAATCACGCCGGGATCTATTAGTGGCTCGTCCCCTTGGATGTTCACCACCGCATCCGCCGGTATCCGCGCAGCCACCTCGGCGATGCGGTCACTGCCGCTGGGATGATCCCTGCGGGTCATTTCCACGCGGCAAAACCGCCGGGCCACTTCTGCGATCCGTTCGTCGTCGGTTGCCACAATGACTTCCCCTAAACTGTGCGCCTTGCGGCATTGGTTCACCACGTGCTCAATCAGGGGTTGACCTGCGATCAGGGCCAATGGTTTTCCTGGAAAACGGCTTGAATCATAACGGGCCGGGATGATGCCAAGGATATTCACGGCCCAATCTTAACCGGGCGCCCTTTTTCCCGCAAATGCCTTTCAATCCGGATATAAAATGATCTGTCCGGGCAAATTTCCTATTCCAGGTGCAGGAAGGCGAAACCTAGTGGCTTCAGCTTCCACTGGGCATGAGGTTTTACCACACCTTGAAAAGTGCCACGCCATGCCGTGGTACGGTCACGGTGTAGGAATCTTTGTGGCGACCCAGGTCCTTTTGACGCCACAAATCGCGCACATGAAGCTTTCCTTTTAATCCCAGTTCCGTCCAGGTCACCTTGATTTGTGTCGGAGTTTCGCCCAAATTAAACAGGCCAACTGCTTTGGATCCATCCGACAGGGGTTTTGCGTAAATGCGCTCGGTTCCCTCTTTCCAGACGGTGGTGGCTTCCCGTCCAAGTATATCCTGGTCCACCGCCAGGACTTCGTCGTTTTCGAGGAGGTTCAGGGTGAAAGGATCCAACTGGGTAAGATCACAACCGATGAGCAAAGGTGCAGACAAGAGGCACCAGAGGCTGATGTGGGTGTATTGTTCATTGGGGGTCAGCCGTGTGGGGTGAAGATGCCCCCAACCCACCTTGCCCACCACCAACATGTCGGGATCATTCCAATGTCCAGGCCCTGCATAGGGCGCTGCGGGATCCTGACTGAATCCTATGCGGGACATGCTGGACCAGGAATCATTAATATCCCCGGTGGTGCGCCAAGCGTTGCCCTGCACTGATTCACCCCATTTCCAGACATCCCGCATTCCGTACTGGCAAAGACTATAAAAGATGTCACGGGGTTGGGCCCGAAGGCAAAGCCCCATGACATTGTAGGGATAGGAAGCCACGGCGGTGTCGTTAGTTCCATGGCTTGATTGCCATGTGGGAAGGTCCGGGCTTGAGTGAACTTTGCCTTGGGCCACATCTTCATAGCTGCACCAGTCATACTTCAGGTAGTCAAATCCCCACGCTGCGTCCTGGGCTGCGTCCTGGGCTTCATGCCGCCAGCTTCCGGCACACCCGCCGCAGGTCCAAGGTCCTGGCGAGGAATATAAACCGGCCTTGAGACCGAGCGAATGGATGTAATCAGCCAAGCCTTTCATGTCTGGAAAGCGGGCGTTGGGCTGGATATTGCCTTGGGCATCACGGTACGGTCCGCGCAAAGTGGGGTCCTTGGTGCGGTAGTTGTTTTGCCAGAAATCATCCACATTGACGTAGGTCCAGCCATGGTCGGCCAGACCGCTATCCACGAGAGCCTTGGCGGCGGCCTTGACTTTATCTTCGGATACAGCGCCTGCAAAACAGTTCCAACTATTCCAGCCCATCGGGGGTGTGAGGGCTATTTGACTTCCCACCACGATGGTAAAGGAGCGGGTGGATGAACCGCGCCGGTTTTTGGCCTTCAAGGTGACTTGATAAGTTCCCAACTGATTGAGCGTTCCGGTGATGCGGCCCGTAAGCGGGTCCAAGGACAATCCGTCTGGCAAATGCTTTGCAGAAAAGGTCATGGGCCTCTCCCCCGTGGCGGCGATGGTGTAGAGAAACGGCGAACCTGGCCGCACTCCCTGGATGGCGGCTCCGTTGATGCGCGGCTTGGCGCGGGGCGCGGGAGTGAGAATCTGCGCCACTTCGTCAGGCGAGGACAGCGTGACAGGTCGGAATCCATTGGCCATTTCAAAACTGGCTGCCGCCCAGTCGGCATGAGCAAAGGAAATGTCACCACTAGGATCATCCACCTTAAGCAGCAGTATCTGGACCCCTTTCAACACCACATTGCAGGTTTGGGCTCCATCCCCGGAATGCAGTACGCGGCTCTGCCACAACAAATGGTTGTCCCCGTAAATCTGGAATTGAACAGTGGCTGCATTGCTCTGGACTTCGTCATCCACGCCTACTGTGGCGCTGAAAGACTTGGCATTTCCCTCCAGCCGCACATACAGGGTGCTTTCTGCGTGGGTGCCCAGTCCCCGGTCAAAAACCTGGCCTCCCAAGGTGAGTGGATGGTCCTCCACAGACCGGTTTTTGTGAGGGTCTCCCCAAGATTGGTTTACAGCGCCAAGGTCCAGGTCATCCAGCCAAATCGTGGCAGCTTTTGAAGCTCCTGCTGCCAGAAAAAACAATAAGCCTCCCGTGATCATCAAGGTCCATTGACCAGCGCGGCCCGGCAAGCATTTGAATCTTGGAAGAATTTTGGAATTCATGCGGAACTGTTTACGGGAATTTGCCGCGTGAAGCAAGAAGGCATCGAATACGAAAGTGATTTTTTGCCATTCAAACCCCTGCGGCGCAATGGCTGGACAGCGTGGGCTACATCAGGCTTCAACCTGAAAAGCGAAATGGCAAGGGTCAAGATGCGGCAAGATGCAGGAGCGGAAACTCTTTGAAAAAACCGAAACCATACCCCAAGCGATCTGGTGAGACTTTTCCAAAGAGTTTGCGCCCAGTGGACTGGGGCAGACTGGCCTTTTGAATTTCGGTTTTTAGATTCAAACAACGAGCCGCCTTCCCCGCAGAAAACGCTTTGCGAGGACAAGGGCAAACATTTGGAAAATTTCGTCCACTGGGATTAAACCAATTCCGGCTGTATCTTTTCGGGATTGACCCCCAGGTCTTTAATGGCTTGTTCCACCAGTGATGATGGAACGAGTTTCTTTTGCGCCAGCGCGTAGAGCGTGCCCACCACCGTGCATTCCGTGTCAACAGAGAAGAAGCGTCGCAGCCTGGCACGGGTATCGCTCCGACCAAATCCATCGGTCCCCAGTGTGAACAGGCCCCCTGGCACCCACGGATGAATCTGGTCAGGCACGGTCCGTACGTTGTCTGATACAGCCACAAAGGGCCCGGATTCACCTGCCAGAACGGTCTCCACATAGCTGCGGCGGGGAGGCTGGGAGGGATGCATCATGTTCCAACGTTGACAGCGCAAGGCATCCGTACGAAGCAATTTATAACTGGTGGCGCTCCACACATCGGCGCTCACGCCATAACGTTCCGCCAAGATGACTTGAGCTTTGAGTGCGGACTGGATAAGGGTTCCGCTACCGAGAATGTGGGCCTTGATCTTGGCATTGGACGGGCCGGCTTTGAACTTGTACAACCCGGCGAGCACTCCATCCTGCACCCCCTCAGGCATGGCAGGCATGGCGTAATTTTCATTGTAGAGCGAGAGATAATAAAAAATTTCCTCGCCCTGGAGAAACATGCGGCGCAGGCCGTCGGCCACGATGATGGCCAATTCGTACCCGAACGCCGGATCGTAAGGCAGGCAGGTTGGAATGGTGCTGGCATGCAGGAGACTATGGCCATCCTGATGCTGCAAGCCCTCGCCATTCAGGCTGGTGCGTCCAGCCGTGGCGCCCAGGAGAAAACCCTTGGCACGGATATCCCCAGCCAGCCATATCTGGTCTCCCACGCGCTGGAACCCGAACATGGAGTAATAAATGTAAAACGGGATCATGGGAACCCCGTGCGTGGCATAGCTGGTGCCTGCGGCAATGAATGAGGCCATGGACCCGGCCTCGCTGATTCCCTCCTCCAAAATTTGCCCGTCCTTGGCCTCGTGGTAATAAAGCAGGGATGCCCTGTCCACAGGCTCGTACAACTGTCCCTTGGAGGAATAAATTCCAAATTCCCTGAAAAGAGCGTCCAAACCAAAGGTGCGTGCTTCGTCAGGGATGATCGGAACCACGTTCCGGCCAATGCCTTTATGCCTCAGCAGGGTTCGGATGGCGCTTACAAAGGCCGTGGTGGTGGAGATTTCCGTTGTGGATGGCTTGAAAAAGTCGGCAAAATAACTTACATCGGGCACTTCCAGCCGCTTTTCCTTGACATGGCGCGCAGGAAGAAAGCCCCCCAGCTTTTTGCGGCGCTCCATAAGATACTGAATTTCCACACTGTCGGCAGGCGGACGGTAAAATGGGGTCTCTGCAATGATGTCATCGCTGATGGGAATGTCGAAGCGACGGCGGAACTCACGGAGTTCCTTTTCATTCATTTTTTTCTGGTTGTGGGTGATGTTGCGCCCTTCGCCAGCCTCGCCCAAGCCATAGCCTTTGACGGTTTTGGCCAGAATCACGGTGGGTTGCCCAGTGTGAGCCATGGCTGCATGGTAGGCAGCGTAAACCTTCTTGGTATCATGACCTCCGCGCAGAAGTTTGCTGATCTGTTCATCCGTAAGGTGGTTCACCAAATCCAGCAATTGCGGGTATTTGCCAAAGAAATGCTTGCGTGTGTAGCTGCCTGGTTCCACGCAATATTTCTGGTAATCGCCATCCACGCATTCTTCCATTCGCTTGAGAAGCAACCCGGAGGTGTCGCGCCGCAGCAAATCATCCCAGTCACTGCCCCAAATGACTTTAATGACGTTCCATCCCGCCCCGCGGAACAATCCTTCCAGTTCCTGGATGATTTTACCGTTGCCGCGCACTGGACCATCAAGGCGCTGGAGGTTGCAGTTGACCACCCAGATCAAATTGTCCAACCCTTCACGGGCGCCGAGCGTGATGGCGCCCAAGGATTCAGGTTCGTCCGATTCACCATCTCCCACGAAGCACCAGACCTTCGGTTCATGTTTCCATTGCACAAGACCCCGAGCCTTGAGATAGCGGTTGAACCTGGCCTGATAAAGGGAGCCAATGGGGCCCAAGCCCATGGAAACGGTGGGGAACTGCCAGAAATCCGGCATCAGGTAGGGATGCGGGTAGGAGGAAAGCCCCCCTCCCTCGGCCAGTTCCTGGCGAAAATTCTGGAGGCGGGTTTCGCTCAGGCGCCCCTCCATGAACGCGCGGGCATAAATGCCCGGCGCGGCGTGGCCTTGAAAATAAACCAAGTCACCCGGAAAAGAATCAGAGGCACCCCGGAAAAAATGGTTGAAACCGATTTCGTAAAGGGTTGCCGCCGAGGCGTAGCTGGAGATGTGCCCGCCCACATTGGTGGTGGAATTGGCCTTTACAACCATGGCCATGGCGTTCCACCGCATGAAGCTTTTAATTCGCCGCTCAACCTGCCAGTTGCCAGGGTACTTGGGTTGCTCTTCAACTCCTATGGTGTTCAGGTAAGGCGTGGTTGGTCCGCCAACCGGGCGCGGAGCCGACCTCAACTGGCTGGCCAGGTTTTCCAACAACTGGGCTGTGCGCTCAGGACCATGGTTTTCCAGAGCCAGTTCGAAAACGGATTGGAAGCTTTCGTCCAGCTTGTCGCCATTGTTTTTTGAGGCGGATCCACGGGACGCGCGCATTTTGTAAATTTCTTTTGTGTCTGCTTTCACTGTGGTCAAATAAAGTCGTGCGAAACGCAGGGGTCATTAAACCCCATGTCATCAGCCCGCGCCAGCAAATTAACACACACAGCGCCAGACAACAAATGAACTTTATCCCCGCAAAAGACTTGTGCCGACATGACTTGACATCCGTTGACCCTGCCTGCCAGGTGGCCGCGGACGAGGCATTTCTGGATTGGGCCGAGGAACAGGGCGGGCCTGAGATGCTTCTCTTTTGGGAACCGTTCGAAACCTTTGTGGTGGTAGGCTATGCAAACCGGGTGCAAAAGGAGGTAAACGAATCGGTTTGTGCCCGGGAGAATGTGCCCATCTTTCGCCGCTGTTCGGGCGGCGGCACGGTAGTGCAAATGCCGGGAATACTTAATTACAGCCTCATCTTGCGCATTCCCGCGGAAGGCCCTCTCGCCACCATTACCTCCACCAACTGCTACATCATGCAAAAAAATCGGGCGGCCTTAGCCGTCCTGTTGGATGGTACGCCGTCCCCTGCCCTCTCTGTACAGGGACATACCGATCTATGCTTGGGATCACTCAAAGTCAGTGGCAATGCGCAGCGCCGTCGCCGGGGGTTTTTATTGTTTCATGGAACGTTCCTGCTCCATGCCAACCTGGACACAATTGGACATCTCCTCCCAATGCCCTCCATTCAGCCTGAATACCGCGCAAACAGAAATCATGCCGATTTCATTGTTAACCTCAACGTTGCTGCTGGATTGGTAAAAGAGTCCCTGGCCACGGCTTGGAATGCCACTCTTCCACTTCCCAACCCGCCACTCGATCGAATGGAAAAGCTAGTCCATTCCAAATACATGAAAAGTGAGTGGAACCTCAAGTTTTAGCCGGTCGGGTTTGGAAAAGTTGTGGCGAACGCGGAGTGGAGACTTTTGGCCCTTGGCAACGACCTGCCAAAAGCAGCCGCCATGGGAGTGAGGATGGGCTGACTGCCCAATCCCAAGCCGCGATCCGCGTTCAGACTCGTGCCGCCAATGCTGCCCGGCTACGGGCCAAAATCTCCTCGTGCAGGGATTTCCCGTGCGAATCTATGGTCACCACCGCAGGAAACTGGACTATTTCCAGCTCCCAAATGGCTTCCGGCGCGCCAAATTTTTCAAGGAAATGGACGTTTCGAACCTGCCTCACGCGCTCGGCCAGAACCTGCGCGGCCCCGCCGACTGCATGTAGATAAACACAGCCATAGTCTCGGCATGCAACTTGGGTGCGCTCGCCCATCCCACCTTTTCCAATCACTCCTCGCAAACCAAAATCACGGATGATTTGCCATTGATACGGCTCCTCACGAATGGAAGTGGTGGGACCCGCCGCCGTGCATTTCCACGTATTATCCGCCTGCTTCAGCATCACCGGGCCACAATGGTAAATGATTCCATCACGCAGACTCACCCCTGTCGGTAGCTGGCCGCCTTCATGCAAATACTTGTGAACCGCGTCACGACCCGTGAAAACCACTCCATTAATGGACACTTCATCGCCCACTTTTAATGCGCGAATCTGGTTTTCGTTAAAAGGAAAGGTTAGTTCGATCATGGAGAGTTTAGTAAAGCCAGTTGCTGATTTCCCCGGCTGCATTCAGGCGGACGCCCTGACGCCGGTAAGCCCAGCACATGTAGCTGATGCTGACAAAAAACGAGGCCGGCACCCGGTTTGCGGCCATGATCTTGACTCCCAACAGGGTTGTTTTACCGCCGAACCCCATGGGACCAATCCCCAACTCATTGCTGGTCTTTAAAATATCCTGCTCCAAGGCATCCAATTCCGGCACGGGATTCCGATCTTCCAACCGTCTCAAAAATTGGGTTTTGGACAGTTCATAGCCCGTGGCCCGGTCCCCTCCGATGCACACACCTAAAATACCCGGACCGCAACCTTTGCCCTGCGCCTGCAGCACCGCGTCCAGTATGACTTTCCGGCAACCATCCAAATCCCGATTGGCATGCAGGTCCTCATTCGGCAGGGAATATTGCGCCCCCACGTTCTCACACCCGCCACCCTTCAAAACCAGCCTTGCCTCCAATTCACTTCCACGGTGCTGGTGAAAATGAAAAGCAGGCGCGCCGGTCCCCACATTGGTGCCATCATTGCGTCCCGTCAGGGAATCCACAGAGTTCTGCCGCAGAAAACCTTTTTTGGTGGCTTCTTTGACAGCCTCCCGCGCCGTGTCGGCAAACTGAATCTGGTCATAACCCACCGGAGTGTCCACATAAAACAAAATGCTGCCCGTGTCCTGGCAAAGGGGCTGTGATTTTCTCCGGGCAAGCGCAATATTTTGGTCAATGATCGCCATGGCACTGGATGCCAGGGATCCTTTCTTTTCCTGCTCCAAGGAATGCAATATGGCTTTGTGAACGTCCTCCGGAATCTCCGCCGAGGTGCGCCGTATCAATTCAACCAGTGAAACCTGCAAATTGCTCATATCAAAAAATCAACCACTTGATGGTCCAATTTACGATGCGCTGGCAAACCCGTCAATCCTGCTGGTCCATACCCACCAAGGCTGGGACCCAACCCGGCAAATTGGGCGCCAACCCGTGACTGAGAAATGGCGGCGGAACGGGTGAAATGACCATCAAAAATATTCGCGTTGCTTGGCCTTGGGAAACCAAAGCATGCCATGCCAAAACCTGGAATTTGTAGGGTATTGCCCTGCAAAAATTAAAGGCGGCGCCTCACAGACACTGGAATATGGAACGGAGTAGTCTTAAAGAATGGATTTTCTGAAGCGACTAAAAACAGCTGCATTCGCCGGGGCGGCGGGGTTGATGCTGGCAATAATATCCTTGGGCACTGGCTGTGAACGTGGCCCGTCCCCTGCCGCAACACCAGGGGATGACTCGGCGCCCGGCACATCCAGTCCGCCAACCGCAGAACTCAGTGGCGATCAATTAAATGCCATCAAAATTGGAACCGTTGAAGTTTACGCGTTCCCCAGGGAAGTTGAATCGGTTGGATCCATTTTCTTTGGGGAAGATCCAAGCCTCATCCAGGCAGAATCCACGCTGGCAGGCGCTTCAGTCGCTGAGGACTTGGCCTCCAAAGTGCTCGCACGCGCGCAGGCGCTTTATGAAACCAACGGTGTCTCTCTGGCAGAGTTGGACCAGGATGTGGCGACAGAAAAAACTTCCAAGGCCGCGTTGAAAGCCGCGCGTGACGCAGTGCGGGCCCTGAACGAAACAGATGCCCAAATAGGCCAGATACTCGACACCGGAAAAATCCCGGCTGCGCAGGGAGAGCACTCCTCGCTCAAATGGGCACGGGCCAACATTGACGAGGATGATTCCCCGTCAATCCAGCCAGGCCAGCCTGTGAAGGTCAGGGTGGCAGCCTTTCCAAACAGGATATATGACGGCTCGGTTTCCAAAGTTTACCCCAACTTGGATTCGAATACGCATCGCATGGCGGTGAGGGTGGAGGTGACCGACACGAATAACGATTTGCGCGTCGGCATGCTCGCCACCATGACCATTGAGGTCTCCAAACCACTGGAGGCTGTAGCCATTCCTGCCAATGGAGTGGTCCGCGAAGGTGACGGATCGATGACGGCATGGGTCACGTCAGATCGCAGGCATTTCACCCAAAGAATTATTGCGACGGGCCTGAGGGTAAATGGAGAAGTACAGGTTTTGAGCGGCCTTCAACCCGGCGAACTGGTCGTCACAGATGGAGCCGTTTTCATTGACAACATGCTG
>DAIDJC010000110.1 GCA_027451565.1 Limisphaerales bacterium
CGCGATTCACACTGGACGCATATCTTAAAAATTTGGCGGGCATACTTCATGGGGTGGATACAGCGTGAAATGTGTGAATTTCTTGGTTTGAGAAAGTTTGGATAAGGCTTACCTTCTGGCGCCGTGATCATTGGTTTGCTCCAGCTCAATCCGACCATAGGCGCATTTGCTGCCAACCGCGACAAGTTGCTGGCCGCTTACAGGGGGGCGGTGGCGCGTGGCGCGGAGTTTGTCATAGCCCCGGAGTTGTTCCTCTGCGGCTATCCCCCCCGTGATTTGCTGTTGAGAGAAGATTTCATCGAGGCAAATGTTGCCACTCTGGCCGAAACTGCGGAGTCAGTTGGGTCGGCCCCGTTGGCGGTGGGGCATGCCGGCATTAATCCAATTCGTCCAGGACGCCCCCTCACGAATGCGGTTTCAGTGCTTCATGAAGGCAAAGTGGTCTGGCAAACCACCAAGTGCCTGCTGCCCACCTACGATGTGTTCGATGAAGATCGCTACTTTGAACCCGGCGCCCGCCCTGGAATTTTTGAGTGGAAGGGCATCCGGCTCGGCATCACCATTTGTGAGGATATTTGGAATGACGAGGATTTCTGGCCGGAAAGACGGTACCGGAGGGATCCTGTCCGTGAATTAATCCATGCAGGCGCACAGGTCATACTCAATCTTTCCGCGTCTCCCTGGCATTTGGGCAAGGAGACAACCCGGTTGGCAATGCTCCAGCAGGTGGCCAGGGATGAAGGCGTGCCGCTGGCGCAGGTCAATGCTGTCGGGGGCAACGACGAGTTGATTTTTGATGGTCACAGCTCCGCCTTGAATGGCCGTGGCGAGATTCTCTCCCTGGGCAGGGGCTTTGAGGAGGACACCCTTCTGGTGGATCTTTTCAAGGGGGATTCCCATGGTATCCCAAAGCCATCTTTCCAGCCTCCTGAGGAGCTTTTGTTTGAGGCTCTGTCGCTGGGTTTGCGTGACTACGTCCACAAATGCGGTTTTCAATCGGTCATCCTGGGTCTCTCCGGGGGCATTGATTCCGCAGTGGTCGCGTGCATTGCCGCCCACGCCTTGGGACCCGACAAGGTCACCGGGGTGGCCATGCCCGCCCGATTTTCCAGCCCGGGCAGTTTGTCTGATGCATCCGATCTGGCCCGGAACCTGGGTATTCATCTCCAAACCATTCCCATTGAGCCAGCTTTTGAAATGATGGAAAAAACCCTGGCTCCAGCTTTTGCCGGGCGGCCGCCAAATGAAGCCGAGGAAAATCTGCAATCCCGTCTCCGGGGAATCACGCTGATGGCTCTCTCCAATAAATTTGGGTCCCTGGTGCTCACCACCGGCAACAAGTCTGAGATGGCCGTGGGTTATTGCACATTGTATGGAGACATGAATGGGGCGTTGGCGCCGATTGCGGATGTTTTAAAAACAGAAGTTTACCGCCTGGCAAAATGGGTGAACCAACGGCAGGCGGTTATCCCGCCATCCTCCATCACCAAGCCTCCCAGCGCGGAATTGCGCCCCAATCAGATGGATCAGGATTCCCTGCCCCCGTACCCGGTCCTGGACCGGATCATTCAGAAATACATTGTGCACCACGATAAAAAATCGGCCATCGTGAACGATGAGGCGCCCCCTGAAGTGGTCTCGGATATCATCAATAAAATCAGCCATACGGAGTACAAGCGAAGGCAGGCTGCCCCGGCCCTGAAGGTGTCGCCCCGGGCCTTTGGCATGGGGCGGCAAATACCAATCGCCCAAAAGTTCAAGGCCTCTCCATGAGAATTCCGAAAACATGCGCCGGATCCTTTGATAAGAATCTCCGCCCAATCTTCATTTGCACATGAAATTTTCGATCATCACGCCCAGTTTCAGAAGCTCCGCCTGGTTGAGGCTTTGCATTGCGTCCGTGGCAGACCAGCAGGGTGTGCAGGTGGAACACATTGTGCAGGATTCCTGCTCGGATGATGATACCCAGAACTGGCTGCCGCAGGACCGCAGGGTGACCGCCGTTATTGAAAAGGACAGCGGGATGTACGATGCCGTCAACCGTGGTTATCGTCGTGCCTCCGGGGATATCCTGGCTTACCTGAACTGCGATGAACAGTATTTGCCCGGCGCGTTGAAATCCGTTGAGTCCTTTTTTGCCAACAACCCCTCTGTTGAAGTTGCATTGGCGGGCAGTGTGATCACGGATGCGGAGGGTCAATATATTTGCCACCGCCATTTGATGGTGCCTGACCGCCGGCATGTCTGGTTCCGTTTTCCCATTCTGACCAGTTCTGTTTTCATCCGGCGCAAGGTGATTCATGAAAGGGGGCTGTGGTTTGATGCACGCTGGCGCGATCTGGGGGATTTTCATTGGTTTTTGGCTCTTTTGAAAAACCGTGTGCCCATGGCGGTTTGCCCCGGGTTTGTGGCGGTTTTTGCTGATACCGGTGAGAATATGAATTTGAAGCCGAATGCCATCCGTGAAATGGAGGCCACCCGGCAGATGAGGCCCCAATGGCTGGTCCCGCTCAAGCCCTGGTGGATTCTCCAGCACCGGTGGCGCAGATGGCGGGCAGGGCACTTTCGAATCCCTTCGACCCAATATTCCATCTACACACTCAAAAGTCCGGACCAGCGCATCACCATCCCCGTGGAGAAACCCACGGCTGTGTGGTGGAACAGGGTTTGAAAAATTCCCCGGGGAATCCGCGCCCGGCAGACCTGTTTTTGCCGGCTCCAGAAGTGACCGGCCTCATGCTTGCCAATCTAATCTGGTTGACGCACCCCGCATATTTCAATCCGCCCGCAAGCCATGTTTTTGAAGGGCGTCATCTTGAGCAGGGTTTGAACGGCGACACAGGTCATGCGCTTTTTCCATGAGGTGGAAAAGTATTCCACGAATTTTAATTCCTCCACTTTCAGCCCTGCCTTGGTGAAATGATGTTGAAGATGGGTTTTTGTGAAAAAGGAATAGTGCCGGTCATCTGGATGTTCGTCTTTTTCATACCCTCCGGTGTGTGCCCGGTTATCCAGCGCAAAGACCCAGTAACTGCCATTATCCGTGATCACCCGCACCCGGCCCCCGGGCTTGGTGACCCGTTTTATTTCCAGAAGCATACTGAATGGATTCTTCAGGTGTTCAAAAAATCAGCGGCTATACACCTCGTCAAAGGTCTTGTCCGCATAGGGCAGGCCTTTCTCGATGTCGCACTGGATCACCCCGGGGCGTTGGGGATACATGTCCACAAAATCGGTTCCGTAGTCCTGGGCTCCACACGCCACATTGAGAATTCTTTTCATAATTGCCGGATGCCATTTCCGCTGGTTTCCGGGTTCTATGCCCGGCAGCGGTTTTTAAGTTTGTTTCAGGCCGCCAAGGCTTTTCCTGCCCGGATTATTAGTTTTTCAAGTCGCATCCAGATGCCCCAACCATCTGGTCTCAAGCCCGCACCTGGATTGCAACCCTGTGAGGTTGGAGGAGTGGCGCTCTTTTTCAAAAGGTTTTTTTGGCCTGTTAAACCCTTTTACAGATTTCCCGGTAAACCGCATTGACCTCTTCCAGATAATGGTTCTCGGTGTACACGGTGGCAATCCTTTTGGATGCAGCTTGTCCCATGCGGATCATTCGGTTCCGATCCCGGTCCAGGTCCATCATGATGTCAGCAATCGCCCGGGCCATGTTTTTCACGGACCCCGTGGGGATGCGGAATCCGCATTCATCTGTCACTGTCACCCGTGGCCCGCCATTGTCCGCCACCACCGGCACGCAGCCTGCCAGCATCGCCTCCATCATGGTCAGCCCCACCGTTTCGCGCATGCTGGGAAGGAGATAAACGTGGGTGCGCCCGAGTGTTTCCTGGTAAGCCTGGCGGGTCATGGTTCCTCCAAATACTATGTTTCCCTCCAGACCCAATTTCAAAGCGAGTTTTTTAAGATGCGGGATTTCCGGCCCGCTGGATCCGAGCAGGTATTCAAAATCCAGGCCGCGCTTGCGGGCAAGCGCCAGCCCGTGAAAGGCCACGGCAATGCATTTCTGTCCCCCCAGGCTGCCTGCCGCATAAATCTTGAGCTTTCCGACCGGGTCCTTTTCGACCGCATGGCGGGCAAAGGATTCCACCCGTTCAGGCGAATAAAACCCTGGGGAAAGCCTGCTGATGGAATCGGACGATCCGCGAACGGCAGCCGCCATCCGTTCGGATTCCTCGGTTATGGCAAAAACGTGGGCTGCCCGGCGGAGACTCTGCCGCACCGCAGGGGTGCGGCGGGAAAAAACATTGGAACATTTCCGGGCCAGCTCAAAACCCGCCCCGGTAAAGCTCAGCACGGGAAACAGACGGAAGGGGAATGGTTCATTGCCGGCGATCGGGCCATAAACAAACGGAATTCCCAACTGCCACAAGGGTGAGGCCACCCGCCAGGTGGAGTAGGTGACATGATGCGCCACATCCAGGGATTCGCGGCTCGCAATTTCCCGCGCCACCCGGAGCGAGTCCCGCGCGAAAACAATATATTCGCGCCAGCTCTGAACGCGCGCCAGCAAACGGTTGGGATGCCACGTTTTAAAGGTTCCTGCGTAATAAAACTGCACGTTTTCCGGCACCATGCCCTCCTCGCGCGCCCGTTCAAGGTCTGTCTGGTTGCGTCCGCTGGTGATTACGTGTAAATGGTGCTGCCTGCCCAGGCATTGCACCGCTGCCCAGCCAAAATAGCTTTCAGAACCATGGAATGGGTTGCAGGCAATGGCGGATACAAGGATTTTCATTTGGCTCAATCGCCACGCAAAATAGTGAGCGTCTGACTTGGGATCAACGATAAACCAAAAGCGCCACACGCGCCGACTTGACTCAAATTAAATGTTACCGGGGCTGGGAGGTGGACAGGGTGTCTGCCGATACGTTGACTCATATTCATGGTTACCGAAGCCCTGATTTTGGGATTGCCTGCAATGAATCAAAAGGGCATCCATTAACTATGCGATATGTCCATCTTCTGGCGCGGGTTTTGTTGGGCCTTGTCTTTTTCGTCTTTGGGCTGAATGGATTCCTTCATTTCATCCCCCAACCCAAGGATGCCATGACCGCGGAGGCCCAGGATTTTTTTTCGGCCCTGGTTCGCACGCATTACATGATTCCATTGATTTTCAGCACCCAAACCGCAGCGGGTGTGCTGTTGCTGTTGAATCGTTTTGTGCCGCTGGCTTTGGTCCTTTTGGCGCCAATTTTGACCAACATCATCTTATTTCACCTTTATCTGGCTCCGGGCGGGTTGCCAATGGCCACAGTCGTGGCCGCATTGGAAATCTATCTGGTTATCCTCCATCATGATGCATGGAGGGGTGTTCTGGTCTTCAAAGCAAAGGCTTCTGCGGGCCGTTGACCTCCCTTCGCGTTTTCGTCCCCTGCCGCGGCGGGTTTCCTTCGCAATCAGTTCTTTTGAGCGGGCCTTTTGGGGTTGGAATTGAGGCCCTTTATGCGTATGATCACCGCAAATGCCTGTCTTGACGATTGCTGAAATGGCCCGGATGTTGGATGGTGAGGTCGTGGGGGATGGGGCCGCCACCCTTACTGGTTTTGCCCCTGCCAGCCAGGCCCGCCCTGGTGACCTGACTTTTGCGGAGAATGAAACCTATCTGGCGGCGGCGGAAAACAGCGCGGCCACGGCTGTGATCACCGCCAGGGGCGCCCGCCAGGGCGCCAAGGCCCTGATCCAGGTCGCCAATCCGCGTGTGGCATTTGCCCGCGCCGTCGCGCACTTTTTTCCAGAGCCAACCCATGCGCCTGGAATCCATCCCCTCGCTGTAGTCCACCCTTCCGCGCAGATTGATGCCACGGCCCACGTGGGCCCTTTTTGCCATGTCGGTGAGCGGGCCGTGATCGGACCCCGGTGCGTGCTTCAATCCCAGGTTTTCATCGGGTCTGAAGTGGAATTGGGTTCGCAGGTGAATTTATTCCCCAATGTCACCATCTATGCGCGCTCAAAACTGGGGGACCGAGTCCGGGTTCATTCCGGCACGGTGATTGGATCTGATGGTTTTGGTTATGTGTTGGATGGTGCCATTCACCGCAAGGTTCCGCAGATTGGCATTGTGCAGATTGGCGATGATGTGGAGGTTGGAGCCAATGTGACTATTGACCGTGCCGCCTTGGGAGCCACCTCGATTGGGCGCGGTACAAAAATTGACAACCAGGTTCACATTGCCCACAACGTGGAAATAGGTGAGCACTGCATTTTATGCGGCCAGGTGGGCATTGCGGGAAGCGCGCGCATGGGTGACTACGTGGTCCTCGCCGGCCAGGTGGGCATTGCGGGGCATCTCAAAATTGGCAGCCATGTGACTGTGGGGTCCAAGTCCGGGGTGATGCATGACATTCCGGATGGGCAGACCTGGCTGGGCGCTCCGGCACAGCCTGACAAGCAAACCAAGCGAATTGTCATTGCCATGCAAAGGTTGCCGGAGTTGCTACGCAAAGTGGCTCACTGGGAGAAAAAACTCGGGGCTTTGGAGGAATAACGCCTCATGGCCCCGCCATGGGCATTGGGCCAGCCTGGTCAAAAGCGGGTCAGTACTTCAGGCTTTCAGGGCTTCCAACTCCAGAGACGCGGCTTCCCATTGCGAAGTCAATTCCGGGAGCCGGTCATGGAGGTGGAGCAATTCCCTGTTGATTTGGATGGCTCGACCTCCGGAGTAGTTCTCCGGCTTTTCCAGTTCTGCGGTCAATTCCTTTTGCTGGGACTCCAGGGTGGCGATTTCTTTTTCCAACTCACGAATGTGCTGCTGAATGGCGTTTCTTTGCCGTGACCGCTCCTGGCGGGCCTCGGCTTCCCGGCGTTTCTGCTCCTTTCGGTCCACGACCGGCTCCTGGCGCGCGGGCGCCGGGGTTGGCGCCAGGCTGGAACTGGTCAGGGCAGCGCGGGCTGTTTGTGCCGTCTTATCCAGATAATACTGGTAGCCGCCGCCAAAATGGCGCAGTTGCCCTGCCTCAACCCGGATCACATGGGTGGAAAGGGCGCGAATGAAATGAACGTCATGGCTGATAAAAACCAGCGTGCCCTCAAATTGTTTCAACGCGCCAACCAGGGCATCCACGCTGGCCATGTCCAAATGGGTGGTGGGTTCGTCCATCAACAGAAGGTTGGGTGGATTCAGGAGGAGTTTCACCAGGGATAACCTGCTTTTTTCGCCCCCGCTCAGCACGCTGACCGGCTTGAATACGTCGTCGCCTCGAAACAGGAAACTTCCCAGCACATTGCGAACAGATTGTTCCGTCACCCGTTGGGGTGTGTCCAGCGCTTCTTGGAGCACCGTATGACGCGGGTTCAGCATGGCGGCGCGGTGCTGGGCAAAATACCCGTGGCTGGCGTTGTGGCCCAGGGTGCGGGTTCCCTCCAATGGTTCCAAAACCCCGGCAAGCAGTTTCAGCAGGGTGGATTTGCCCGCCCCGTTCGGTCCCACTAAAACGATGCGTTGGCCGCGTTCCACCTCCAAATCCAACTGGTTATAAATAATGTGGCTGCCATATCCAAACCGGACCTGGTTCAGTTGAATGACCCGCAGGCCGCTGCGCGCAGGTTGCGGGAAGTGAAATCCCACCGTGGCATCAGGCCCCTGGGGCACCTCCACGCGCTCCGCCTTGATTCTTTCAATTTGCTTGAGTTTGCTTTGGGCCTGGGCCGCCTTGGTGTTTTTGGCGCGAAACCGGTCCACAAACAATTGCATCCGGTCAATCTCCCGCTGCTGCGCCTTGGCCGTGGCCACAAGGGTGGCCTCCGTCTCGGCCCTTTGCCGCAGATAATCTTCATAATTTCCCGTGTACCGCAGCAGGCTCCCCTGGCGAAGCTCGGCAATATGCGTGCAGAGCTGGTTCAAAAATTCACGATCGTGCGATATCAAGAGTATGGCCCCGGGATAATCCTGGAGGAATCCCTGAAACCAGATCAGTGTTTCCAAATCGAGATGATTCGTGGGTTCATCCAAAAGCAGAAGGTCCGGCTCCTCAGCCAGCAACCGGGCCAAGTGGGCGCGCATGACCCAGCCCCCCGATAATTCACGGGCCGGGCGATGATGATCCGATGTTTTGAACCCCAAGCTGTTCAGCATCTGTTTGACCCTGGCCACAAAATGACCGTCGTGCTCCAGATTGTGGGGAATGGCAATGTCCAGCACTGTTTCGTCCCCCGCAGGTTCACTTTCCTGGGGCAGATAGCCAACCCGGGTGCCTCGCATCAGCGTCACTGTCCCGGCATCCGGCTCCTCCCTGCCGAGGATGATCTTAATGAGGGTGGATTTGCCCGCTCCATTGGGACCCACGATGGCCACCCGCTCCCCGTTTGAAAGGTTGAGCGATATTTCATCGAATAATTGTCTTCCACCAAACGACTTGGAAAGACCTGCAAATGTGAGCATGCGACAAGGGTGGCCATCCCTGCACGGTTACAGGGGCATGGCGGCAAGGTTGGGTTATTTGGGTTTGAGTTGCGGAAATAGAATAACGTCTCGAATGCTTTCCTGTCCCAAAAGCATCATGCACAGCCGGTCTATTCCAATGCCGATCCCGCCTGCGGGCGGCATGCCATGCTCCAAGGCTATCAAAAAGTCCTCGTCCAGCTTTTGCTGTTCGCCTCCCGCTTGGTGTTCCAGGGTGGCGCGTTGAGCTATGGGATCATTTTGTTCCGTGTACCCGGGCGCAATTTCCTGGCCGTTGATGCAACATTCAAACACCTCCACCGTGGAGGGATCCTCCACGCTGGGCTTGGCCAATGGAACAAGTTCCCGGGGCAGATGGGTCACAAAGGTGGGTTGCACGAGCGTGGGCTCAATGAGCTTTTCAAAAACCGCGCCGGTGACTTCGAAATCCTCATGGTCCCGGCTTATCTCCGCTCCCAAGTCGTGCGCGCGCTGGCGTCGTTCTGCGGGGGAAACAGTGAACCAGTCGGCCCCCGCTTTTTCGCAAAGCAAATCCTTGTATCGCGCGCGCCTCCACGGACGGGTCAGGTCTATCGTTCGCGTCACTTCGCCGGCTTCATTGCGATGCTGGATTTGGAGTGTTCCCAGGACTTTCTGTGCCACGGTGGTGATGAGCGATTCCACCGTCTCCATCATGGTCTCGTAATCTCCATAGGCGCAATAAGCTTCCAGCATGGTGAATTCAGGATTATGCCGCCGGGAAAGGCCTTCATTGCGGAAGTTTTTCCCGATTTCAAATAATTTGTCCATGCCCCCCACCAGTAGGCGCTTGTGGTAAAGTTCCAGGGCGATGCGCAGGTAGAACTCGCATCCCAACGCGTTGTGAAACGTCTTGAAGGGTTGGGCTGCCGCGCCGCCGGGGATGGCTTGCATGGCGGGTGTTTCCACCTCCACATAGCCGCGATCATGGAAAAATTCACGGATCCGGCGGATGATGTCGCTGCGCTTGAGCATGACGTTTTTCACGTCCTGGTTGGCAATCAGGTCCAGGTACCGCTGGCGATACCTTATTTCCGTGTCCTCAAGGCCATGCCATTTGGCCGGGGGCGGGCGCAGGGCTTTGGCGAGTATCACAAACGATTGAAGCTTGACGCTGGGTTCGCCGGTTTTGGTGCGGAATAGCGTTCCTTTCACCCCCACGAAATCCCCAAGGTCCAAATGGGTGAAAACATTGAAAAGTTCATCGCCCAAGGTGTTTTTTTGGGCATACACCTGAATGCGCCCGCTTTGGTCCCGCACATCAATAAACATGGATTTGCCCATGTCCCGATGAGCCGTGATGCGCCCGGCCAGGGCCACGGACGTTTCCTCGGCCAGCACGCCGCTTTCAAACTGCGCCCGCGCTTCCCCGGCGCCGATGCCCGGGGTGAATTTGTTTTGAAAGGGAAAAATCCCCTTGCTCTCCAGCGATTTCAGCTTGGCCAGCCGCTGTTCTATCAATGAATTTGTGTCTTCCATTTGGAGTCTTCATTCTAACATAAACAGGCCGCAGCGCACGCAAAAGGTGAGACCTGCCCACCATGCGGGGTGCATCTC
>DAIDJC010000111.1 GCA_027451565.1 Limisphaerales bacterium
CCGCAGAATGGCAACAACCAAAATTATGACATGCAGTTAGCGTATGAAAACGGCTGGCCTCTTGGCCGTGGGGCACCGAGTTGGCCGACAGGTACTACGGCGTTTGGTGAGTGGCACCACTCGGATGTTCGCGTTGTGGCTTACACCTTCACTTATCAAGTGTTCAACCAAATGGTAACGGTAGGCAATCTCAAATAATTATGAAAAACACAATGATCTTTTTTGGGCTGGCTCTCACTATTTTAACCAGTGGCTGCGCCTTTGGGCAGATGCCAAAATATCCTTGGACAGCAACAATCAAAGTTGTCGGAGAGGACGGCAATCCGATTGCTGGAGCAAAAATGTCTGTTCAATATACTCTTCCACCACCACCCGGACGTAACCCGGAGGAAGGCGGTGATTGGAGGCAAGTCAAAGGTCTCACCGATGACAAGGGAATGTTCACGGCGTCACATACGGATAGCTCATGGACTTTGGGCATTGTCGTTGAAAAGACCGGCTATTACACCACGCACATTGGCCATGACCTTTATGTTCCGGAGCAGTTCGAGGACAAGACCGTGGTCGCAAGCCGGAATCCAACTCTCACGCTGGTGCTCAAAAAAGTCGGCAAGCCGATTGCCATGTATGCCCGGCGGCTCAACACTCATGTTCCGGCTTTGGACAAGCCTGTGGGGTTCGATTTTATGGCTGGCGACTGGATTGCCCCCTATGGGAAAGGAGTCAACGCCGACATGCTGTTCACCGGCCACTTTGACAAACATACCGATGGTGAATCAGATTTTGCCTTAACCGTGAGCTTTCCAAAGGCTGGCGACGGCATTCAAGAATTTTCCGTGCGGGACGCCGATGGAGTCTCTGGCTTGCGTTCCACCCATGAAGCGCCGGCAGATGGTTATCAACCGCAGTGGGTGCAAACCGACAATCGGAAGCCGGGCGAACCAGTCGAGACCAATCGAGACCCAAAACGAAATTATTACTTTCGTGTGCGGACGGTGCTGGACGCAAACGGCAGTGTCAAAAGCGCGCTCTATGGAAAAATCTACGGTGACTTCATGGAGTTTAGTTATTACCTGAATCCGACGCCCAACGACCGGAACGTGGAGTTTGATCCGAAGCAGAATTTGCTTTGCGGGCTGGAATCCTCTGAAGGTGTAAGCGCGCCCTGAATCTCCGTCCATGAAGGCGAGCAAATCGTTTCTAGTTTTCACGGTGATGCTGTTGCTTCCGCTGCTGTCAGGATGTTTTACAAGGATGGTTTCGCGGGAGGCAATCGGCAGCAAATCAGATTGGTTTTCGCCAATGGCTTTATACAAATCGAAGGCCGATGGAAGTTTGGCGGTCGAAGGCACGCTGACGAAGGCGGGAGAGCCCAATGGTGTTCCTGCTTATCTGGTCATTCCACAGAAAGTTTTGGTTGCGGCGCATCTTGAGACCAAGGGGGATGTTTCGATGAGCGACATCGGTTCATTGCCACCGCAGGTGCGGCAGAAACTGTGTTTGCGGAAGAAGCTAAACTCGGATTACGAAAAAATCGTGGACGTTCAAAATCAGGGAGACATGGACGTGAACCAAAGAAAAACTTTGAACATCAAGGCTGTTGGAATGCTCCCTTTTGCTTTCGTCGTTGATGCCGTGACGTTCCCGCTGCAAATTTACATCGGCAAAAAGATGAGTGAGAATCCCATTGAATGAAGAATTTGCTTGGCGGCGTGGCTCTGTGGGCCACAATCATCAGAAGCATCGCCGCCAACAACGGCGGCGGCACCCACTTGTATCAATCTTTCCCGGGGACGCTCCCCGGCAGGCTGGTCCTTGATGCGAAGATGACTGGTCACGCACTTGTTTAGGCCATTTCCCATGAGCTTTTCAATGCCAAAGTTTGGGTTTTGACGCCATACGCCTCAGTTAAATGCGCCGGATTCACTCCTTGAATTTCTGGCACCCGGATGAATCCTTGTTTCATCACCGGGATCGGGGTGATATTCTCTGCCCGCCATGACTACCGCCAACCCACTCACCCCCGCGCAGGCTGTGGCTGTGGCATCGCGCGGGGATGTTCTGGTCATGGCCGGCGCGGGAACGGGCAAAACCAAAACACTGATTGCCCGTTGCATTGACTGCCTGGAACGGATTGATCCCATCGAAAAGAAGCAGGCTTCGCTGGATGAACTTTTGATTGTGACCTTCACGGAAGCTGCGGCTGCGGAATTGCGGGAGAGATTGCGCAAGGCCCTGGAGGAGCGCGCGGAGGCCATGCCCCATGAAGGCCACTGGGCCAGCCAACTGGCGCTCTTTGATTCCGCCCTCATTGGCACACTTCACTCGTTTTGTTTCCGTCTCGTGCGGGAACATTTTTACGAGGCAGGCCTGGATCCCCAGGTCAGCCTGCTGGATGAAGGCCAGGCACGGCATCTGGCCAATGAAACTTTGGAGGAGCTTTTTCAGGAGGTTTTCCGTGGAAAAGATGAGGAATCCAGCCAGATTCATGAATTGATACGCGTCCATGCCAATGGACGGCATGAAAAGACCGGGAAGCTTATCCTTCGCATCCATGCTTATGCCCAAACCCAGCCGGACCCTGAGGCGTGGTTCCACAGGCAACTGTCCATGCAAGAGCAGAATGAACCTTGCCAGTGGAAAACGTGGTGGCTGGAGGCCGTCCATGATTGGCGCACCAGGTTTTTGGCCCGGTTGCAGGCACTGGACGCAAAATGGCGGGATTATGCGCACCCTTTGCGGGCCACCCTCGACACCCTGCCAGGGACGTTCACCCGGGATGAAGCCTCTGCGGTTCTGGAAAAACTCATGGCTTTGGTCGAGGCTTGGCCTGCACGCAACACACCCCGCACCGCCCTGGGTCCCGTCCTGGAGGATGCCGCCTTCCTGGCTTCGCTGGGGGCCAGGCCTGCGGGCATGGATCCGCTTGAGGAGGATTGGAGCTGGGTGCGGGGATCCGTCTCCACCCTGCTGAAACTGGCGGGGCGTTTTGAAAAAATGTACTCGGCCAGAAAACAAGCGGTTTGCGCCCTGGATTTTCAAGATCTGGAGCAGACCGCCCTGCGCCTTCTATGGGACAGGTGCTCGGGGGCGCCATCCTCCCTGGCCCGCGCCTGGCGCAAAAAAATCCGTTTTGTTTTCGTGGATGAATACCAGGACATCAATGCCGCCCAGGACCGGATCATCTCAGCCCTGTCCCGGGAACACCCCTTGGGCAACCGCTTCCTGGTGGGGGACGTGAAGCAGAGCATCTACCGTTTTCGGCTGGCAGACCCGGCCATATTCAGGGATTACGCCGCAACATGGAAGGGTGAGAGGGGCAGCACACTGGCGTTGAGCGAGAATTTCCGCAGCAGCGGGTTTATACTGGATTTTGTCAATTCCCTCTTCCAAACCGTCATGCATTCCACCACGGGTGGAGTGGAATACGGGCCGGATGCGGTGCTCCACTGCGGTGTAGAAAGGGAACAGGATTCCCAGGCCGTCCCGCGCGTGAATCTGCTCTTGGACGTGGATGAGGGTGAAAGTGGCGCCGACGAGGCCTTCAGCCAGGAATGGGTGGAACTGGAATCTTCAGCGCGGGAGGCAAGGCTTCTGGCCCGGCAATTTCAGGCCATGGTCCAGGAGGGCCGCCTCGTCAGAGACCGGGACACAGGCCAGGAACGCCCGGTAAGTTATGGCGACATGGCGGTCTTGCTGCGGTCCCCTTCCAACCGGGCAGACTTTTACATCAGGGAATTCTCAAAGGCCGGGGTCCCCCTGGACGTGGCGCCCAGGGGATTTTATGAGAACCTTGAAATACTGGATTTTTTGAACCTTTTGCGCATGCTGGACAACCCTTTGCAGGATGTCCCCTGCCTGGCCGTGCTTCGATCGCCGCTGGTGGGATTGTCTCTGGAAACCCTTGGAAACATTCGCCTGGAGGCTCCCTGCGAATATTTCTGGGACGCAGTGCAAGCCGCGATTCGCAAACCAGGGAAATGGATTGGGACGGAATATGCGGCCCTGGCCGCCTTTCATGAACAGTACTGCCGATGGCGAAAAATCATTCGCGAAGGTTCCTTGTCCCATTGCCTGGAACAAATCATTGCTGAAACCGGCTATGACGACTGGCTGGCCATGCAACCCCAGCGCCAGAACGGATCAAGAAACCTGGATGTGCTGCTGCGAATGGCCCGGCAATTTGATCAATTCCAAGGCCACGGACTTTTCCGGTTTTTAAAATTTGTGGAATCCCAGCAAGAAGTGGATGCGGAGCCTGAGGCGCCGCAGGCGGACGGGGCCAATTCCGTGCGGCTGCTGAGCATCCATCAGAGCAAGGGGTTGGAATTTCCCGTGGTTGCCGTGGCTTGTTTGGACAAACGTTTCAATGAGCAGGACCTTGCCGATGAAATCATCCTGGACGAAATTTATGGACCGGCTGCGAAGATCCATCCACCAGCAGGCGGGGCCCGGTATCCCAGCCTGGTCCACTGGCTGGCCAGGCGGCGACAGGCGCGGGAATTGCGGGGGGAAGAAATGAGGCTGCTTTACGTGGCGCTGACGCGCGCGCGGGACTGGTTGTTTCTCTCCGCCCGGGTGAGCCGGTCCAAATGGGAAAAGCTATGGACTCAGGGCGGGATGGCGGGTCCGGTCCAAATCGAAACGGCTGGCAGCCATGCAGATTGGATTGGTTGCTGGTTTGCCCGCATGAACCTTGCCGGCGCTGAAGCCGGCTCCATGCAGGGTTTTACCTGGCGTAAAGTGGATGAAACGGACTGGACACCGCCATCCATGGAACCCTCCGCGAGCAAGGATTCACCGGATGCCAGACAGGAAACAAACGGGCCATCCGAGACCCGCGTTTTGCAGGAGTGGCAAAACCTCCTGGACTGGCGGTATCCCCATTCAGCCTCCACCCGGCTGGCCGCGAAGACATCCGTAACCGACTTGCGAAAGGCTTCCGCCGGGCCCTTTCTGGATGAAGAAGCCTTGCAACATGGATTTGACGCGGGACCCATTTCCGGGGAATCGCGCCTGGAAAAACCCGGCCAAGGCGCAGGCCGCTTGAGCGGCGTTGAGGCCGGTCTGGCCCATCACCTCTTTCTTCAACATGTGCGAATCTCCGGCTCCATGAACCTGGATGCGGACGCGGAATGGATGGTTTCCAAAGGGCTTTTGAGCCCGATGCAAAGGGATGCCCTGAACATGGCAGCCTTGCAAAAATTTTGGAACTCCGCCACAGGCCTGCAACTGAGAAACCTCAATCCGGAAACGATTCAAAGGGAATTGCCCTTCACAATCCGCCTGGGGGTGAAAGAGCTGGCAGACCTGGGAATTACCCCTGCGGATCAAAATCCAGTATCGAATGATGATTTCATTGTGGTTCAGGGCGTGGCGGACTTGGCGGCTTTTTTACCAGAGGGCATCTGGGTGCTGGATTTCAAAACCGATCGGGTGACCGGCTCGGTCTTGAAAGAAAAAATCCGAACCTACCAACCCCAGTTGCAAATTTACGCCATTGCCCTGCAAAAGATTTACCAAAAACCGGTCATCCGGCGCGCCTTGTACTTTCTGGAACCTGGCGTGGAGGTGGAACTGCCCGAGGCAGCCCCGGGCAAATCAGCCCCGCTGGGAATCCCTTGAGGAAAGCGGCCTGGGAGCCCGCAAGGTGCGGTACAACCATGTTTCCAGGGGACGCAGGGGCCTCAGGCACTTGTAAAACAGCGGCCAATAAATCAACCGCACCCGCACAACCGAGAGGAACATGGCAAACGAACTCCTGAACAGGGAGGAAGTGACCTTGCTCCCTATCATGTCAGTCCATTCAATGGGCACCTCCAGGATTTTAAAACCAGCCTGATGGAGCGCCACCAGCAGGTTGACATCAAAGGCCAGGTCTGCAATCCGGAGAAAGGGATGAATTTTTTCCACCGCCTCGCGGCGGATCACCTTGCATGGGCACTGGGTATCCTTGATGTGCAACCAGAAGAGGAGTTCCACAATCAGGTGGAAACAGCGGCTGATGAACCGCCTGAAATGAGGTTGCCTTTGCAGCAGGACGCTTCCAGGCAGCCACCTTGACCCGATCACGCAATCGGCCTCGCTGAGAAAAGGAATCAATTTCAGGAAAGCTCCCGGCCCGGTGGCCCCATCGGCATCCACATATCCAATGTAATCCACCTTCCCCGCCAGCTTCAGGCCCTCAATCAAGGCCCCGCCCTTGCCAATGGGGTCGCTAAAATCCAGCCAGCTAATGCAGCGATAATCCTTTGAAACCCTTTGAACCACTCCAAGGGTATTGTCGCGGCAGCCGTTGAGAACCACCACGATTTGGAAAGGGCCATGGTGATGAAGATTCAAAAATTCCGCGTAGGAACGCAACACGGGTTCAATCCGTGCTTCCTCATTATAGGCCGGGATCAGGATCAAGAGACTAGGCTCGGGCACGGCCATTTGGTACCACAGCGGCAGGCGACAATCAATCAGGCAGTGGTTCGCAGTGATTTGGGGTTGGAGCGGGTTTACCTGCTCTTTTTCATTTCCAGCAAGCCATACACACTTTTGATAACCGCTTCATTTCACCGGCAATCAATGCAAAATGAGGATCCGTGAAGCCAAGCCATGAAAACGGGCGAAACCTGTTTTCGGCCCAGACCCGCATTTTTTTTCGTGAAAACACCAAACCGGGGTTGACAGTGTACCTAAAACGAATAGAATCCCGGTTCACTTTGGGTTGGGGTCTTAGCTCAGTTGGTAGAGCACCACAATGGCATTGTGGGGGTCGCAGGTTCGAATCCTGTAGGCTCCACCAAATCCAAAAGTCAGGCAGGTTCGATTCCACTTTTATTCCACGGATTCCGCATTCGCGGCTGGTTTTACGACCGGCCCTGCCAATGAATGAATCATTTTTTGAAGTGCATTGATTTCAAACTGTTTTCCCGTTTCTTTCCCTGCTTGACTGACTCCAGGGTCCATAAGAGCCTGGCCGGCGTAATACGGGACAGGGTTCAAGGAACTGTTTTGCCCTGGATGGCCGTTTTTTATTGCTCGGCTTGCTCGCGATCGGCCTTTGCCTTGGCAGCGCGGGCCGCTTGCCTTTCATGTTTGGCCTCCTTGATCTTGAGGGCGCGTTCGCGGTGGTCCTGGCGGACCAGGTGCTGTTCGTAGCTGGCGATGGTGCGGAGCATAAGGGTGACCTGGCGGATGCAGTCCTCGGCGGACCCGTTATCGCGCATGAACTGGAAGACGAGGACCTTGTAGAGGTCCATGAGGGTGGCGAGGCCGGGGGCTAAAATGGCATGGTGCGCATTTGAGTGCTTTTCACGGAAAGACGGGCAGACGAGAAGGGGAGTTTTATCCGCAGATGAACGCAGATGGGCGCAGATGGGGAGAGGCAAGTGAGGGTTTAAAAAAGTGCTGGAGGATATTGGGGGATGGGTTAGGGTTTTCGCATGCCGAATCTATGCCCAATTGATTCGCAGAACCCGGGATTCTGTGCCGCATGGCAGGGGATCGGGAGGGCTGGTCGTTTCAAAGCGCGGTTGGGATTGTCTGCGGCTGGGTGGCGCTGCGGGCGGAAGGTGGCGGCGGAAAAGGTGGCGCTGGCATGGTGGTAGCGGCGGGGCACGACGGTGACGTT
Organism: Limisphaerales bacterium; assembly: GCA_027451565.1. Lineage (GTDB taxonomy): Bacteria > Verrucomicrobiota > Verrucomicrobiia > Limisphaerales > UBA11358 > UBA11358. The sequence continues at coordinate 7,622 of DAIDJC010000111.1, forward strand.
GTCCTGGGTGAGTGAGGAACTGGGGATGGGGCACTATACGTGGGTAACACAGGCGGTCAGCCGGGTGAGGCGAAAAGCCGGGCGAAAATTGGAAACATTGAAACGACGGCTGTTGCAAACGGAGGAGCTAATGAATGAAAAGTCAGAATGAAATCCAGAATTGTCACTATTATAGGACTCTTTCATGTTGCAGTGGTGACGCTGGCGGCGAGTCTCGTGACCGGAGCAGTTATGACTATCAAAAAGCAAAAAAGCAGCAGATGGATTTTAGCTCATAAACTCGCAATGTTCATCATGGCTATTTCGATTGTTTCGGGCATTGTCTTTATGTTTATCGGAATTTAATGGGTGTATGAATGCTAAAAAGATTGCGGGCGGCACAGTTCACAAGCTACCGGCAGACTTCCGAACGGCCATTGTATCCGACGCCGCTGCCAAGAGCCTTTGGGCCGCTATCACCCCTATAGCGCGAAACGAGTGGATATGTTGGGTTACGTCGGCCAGGAAAGATGAGACTCGGAAGCGCCGCATCGAGGTTGGCCTCGATAAGATGCGCAGCGGTATGCGTAGGCCGTGCTGTTGGCCCGGCTGTCCACACCGCTGAAGCCTGCTCGATATGCTTTTTGTTTGTATCCGGTCGCAAGCCCATGATATTCGGCGTTGTTCGGTCTGGTTCAGGCAATTTTGGCAGAGTACACCAACCCCTTGCCGGATGCGTAAAAAATCTCGAAAGAGCGCATCTGTCCCGGCAACCCCGTCTAGACTGGAAGCCGTGAAGCTTGGCATTCTTGTGGCTAAGGCCACCGGCATCGAGATGGGACTGCTTCTGGATTTTGGAGCGGGACGACTCGAATTCAAAAACAAGACGCGGACGTGCCGCCCCAATATCGCCCCAAACGATTGCCAAAGGATTTTATCCTGCAAATCCTGTTTATCCTGTCCAATACCTCCATGGCGATCCCGGCAGGAAATGGAGACAGGATGAACAGGATGCCAAAATTGAGGATCAAGGACTGACAAAAGGCGCTGGCGCACGAATTGACCAAGGCCAAAATCGCCAGTTGAAACACCCTTCCCAATTTTCAGACAGGATCTTACGGCCACCGGCATCGAGATGGGACTGCCTCTGGATTTCTGAGCGGGGCGGCTCGAATTCAAAAACAAGATGCGGACGTGCCGCCTCAGTATCGCCCCAAACGGTTGCCAAAGGATTTTATCCTGTAAATCCTGTTTATCCTGTCCAATGCCTCCATGGCGATCCCGGCAGGAAATTGAGACAGGATGGACAGGATGCCAAAATGGAGGATCAAGAACTGATAAAAGGCACTGGCGCACGAATTGACCAAGGCTAAAATCCCCAGTCGCAGCAGCCTACCCAATTATTAGACAGGCTCTCTAAAAGCGGGTGGCAGCTTTGAGGTCCTGCGGCGCCAAACCTTTGGAGAAATAATCCAGCCATTCGGCGGGGGTGTTGAAGCTCCTGAGCAACCCAGCCCAGGAATCCGACACATCCAGAAAACGGGCGATGCCGGCCTCGACGCAGGCTGAGGCGAAATGCCTGGCCGATCGCTGACCCGCTTGCAGACGGGATGCAGCCAACACACGGGCGGACTTCGGGTAAATGGCAGCCAACGGCTCGATTCCTCCCCCTCCAACCCGCAACCGGGGCACAACCCCCATGTTATCCTGCGCCATTTCAGAAATATGGTCTAAGAAGGCGGATGAAATGCAGGCCATGTCCACGGCCAGAACCAAGAGGCAGCGCTGGCTCGCAGACTCCAGGGCGGCATGAATGCCTGACATGGGACCTGCACCCTCAAAATGATCGGGCACCCAGCGGATGCCGGAAGCAAAAAAACCATCGGGGCACCGGCCCGAGACCATGATTTCTGAAATCCCGGAATGCCGCAGCGCCTCCACCTGCCGCAGGAGCAATGGCCGTCCCTCCACCGGGAGGAATGCCTTGTTCACCCCCATGCGCCTGGATTGGCCGCCTGCCAGAATGACTGCGGAAAGGTTCATGGGGATTTTTCGAGGATTCCATCGGTTAAAATCCTGGCCCGGAGTCCGCCCCTGCCTTTTAAAAAAGCCTCTGCGCCCTGTCCGAAGACGTGATCCATCCAATAGCATGGGGCGCATTCCGCAGCACCGATGAAACGCACCCCCTGAATCTCAAACACCGCTCCCACAAGGGCATTCAGGTCCACGCCACGCACAATGACATTGCGGCGGGTGGCGCCGGCGGAAATTCCGGCAACTTTCAAAGCCGCACACAGCTCTTCAAAAACCTCCGCGGAAAAAAAAGTGATTTGCCCCTTGTAATCCTTTTTGAA